>NZ_JAMAYF010000050.1:0-518 GCF_023712445.1 Curtobacterium sp. P97
GTTGGTGTCGTCGACCGCCTGCGCGGCCGTCAGTACGGCGAACGCCTTGTCCGCTTGCGCGAGCGACGTGCCCGCGTGGCGGATGATGTCTTCGGGCTTCGGCCCGCCGCGCACCATCCGCGTGCCGGCACGCGACAGGTTGATGCGCGCGTCGAGCAGTTGCTCGGTCGCCCGGCTGGCCGCGTCGACCTGCGCGATCGCGACGTTCGACAGATCGTCGACGCCGCTGCGCGTCGACGTGAGCGCCCAGAAGCCGAGCGCTTCGATCGCGAACAGGAAGAGACAGAACACGGTCAACACGCCGAGCAGACCCGACGCGAGCTTGATTTTTCCGAACATGGGGGATTCCTGGAGAGCGGACGATGAGGCGATGCCCCGGCATTAGCGGCATTTCTTCGTCGGACTTTAGGCGGAATCAGCGGCAACGCAGGTCAAGTGCGCGCTTCGCTCGCGCATTCGCGTCGAATCGCCCGCAAACGCGGAGATCTTGTGTATTCGACGCAATAATCGCGTTGCAT
>NZ_JAMAYF010000051.1:0-489 GCF_023712445.1 Curtobacterium sp. P97
GTTTGAGCACACGCCCGGTCAGCGCGGCGTCGGCGGCCAGCAGCCGGGCCACCTCGCGGGAGCCGGCGTCCTCGGCGTGGGTCAGCGCCACGATCTGGGCCGCCACCGGCCGCTGGGCCGACAGCTCGTCGATGTGCGAGAGCACCTCGTGCGGGTCGAAGCCGACGTCGGGCAGCAGCGCGGCGACGACCTCGGCCTCGGTGGGCTCCCGCTCCTCCTCGACCTCCTCGGCCGGCCCGCCGTCCTCCACGTCGTCGTCCACGTCGTCGTCCACGTCGTCGTCCACGTCAACACCTGCGTCGTCCAGCACGTCGTCCTCCCTGCCGTCCAGCACGTCCACCCCGCCGCCCCCCGTCACCACGCACGCTCCGCGAACCAGGCACCGCACGCCGCGCCCGGCATCGGGCGGGCCACCCCGAACCCCTGCAGGTGGGTCACGCCCAGCTCCCGCAGCGCCCGCGCCTGCTCCTCGGTCTCCACGCCCTCGGC
>NZ_JAMAYF010000052.1:0-488 GCF_023712445.1 Curtobacterium sp. P97
GGTACGTCGCGCTGAGCAGCGTGCTGATGCTGGGCCAGTACTTCCTCGAGCGCCGCTTCAACCGCGGCGTCGGCAACCGGGAGACCCGCGCGCAGCGGGCGGCCCGCCGAGCGGACCAGGTGGGCACGGCGTGAGCGACGAGCGGTTGATGGTGCACGCCGAGCAGGTGCGCAAGAGCTTCGGGCGCACCGAGGTGCTCAAGGGCATCGACCTGGCCGTGCGCCCGGGCGAGGTCATGTGCGTGATCGGGCCCTCGGGCTCGGGCAAGTCGACCTTCCTGCGCTGCATCAACCACCTCGAGAAGATCGACTCCGGCCGACTCTCGGTCGACGGGCACCTCGTGGGCTACCGCGAGAAGGGCGGCGTGCTGCACGAGCTGCGCGACCGCGAGGTGGCCGAGCAGCGCCGCGACATCGGCATGGTCTTCCAGCGGTTCAACCTGTTCCCGCACATGACGGCGCTGGAGAACGTGGTCGAGGCGCCCGTCC
>NZ_JAMAYF010000053.1:0-487 GCF_023712445.1 Curtobacterium sp. P97
TCCTGAGCCTGCATCCGGCCGCGCTGATGGACACCATCTACGGCGACGCGCTGCTCGCGAACCTGAAGGCGCTCGGGCTGCCGCCGCACCGCGTGGTGCTCGAGGTGCCCGAACAGGCCGGCGGCGAGACGCCACGCTATGCGGCGATCATCGACGGGCTGCGCAAGGCCGGCTTCCTGATCGCGCTCGTCGGGTTCGGCGCTAAGCATTCGAACGTCGATCGCGTGTGGCACCTGCATCCGGACATCGTCACGCTCGACCGCGGCATCCTCGCGCAGGCGAGCGAGCACTCGCATCTCGAACGCGTGCTGCCGGGGCTCGTGTCGCTGCTGCACGAATCCGGCCAGCTCGTGCTGATGGGCGGGCTCGCGACCGAACGCGACGCGCTGATCGCGCTCGAATGCGACGTCGATTTCGTGCAGGGCCAGTACTTCGCGGGGCCGAGCGTCGATCCCGTACAGCCGCAGGCCGCTGCGGGCTGCATGGA
>NZ_JAMAYF010000054.1:0-486 GCF_023712445.1 Curtobacterium sp. P97
ATCATCCGCGACCTGCGTCTTGGCGAGTTTGACGTGCTGGTGGGGATCAACCTGCTGCGTGAGGGGCTGGATATGCCTGAGGTGTCGTTGGTGGCGATCCTGGATGCGGATAAAGAGGGCTTCCTGCGTTCTGAACGCTCGCTGATCCAGACCATCGGCCGCGCGGCGCGCAACGTCAACGGCAAGGCCATCCTCTACGGCGATAAGATCACTCCCTCCATGGCCAAAGCCATTGGCGAGACCGAGCGTCGACGGGAGAAACAGCAGCGCTACAACGAAGAGCACGGCATCGTGCCGCAGGGGCTCAATAAGAAAGTGGTGGATATCCTGCAGCTGGGCCAGGGCCTGGCGAAAACCAAAGCCAAAGGGCGCGGTAAAGCGAAGGCCGTTGAGCCTGCCGGGCTTAGCGCTGTGGATATGACGCCAAAAGCGCTGCAGCAGAAAATCCACGAGCTGGAAGGGCAGATGATGCAGCACGCGCAGAAC
>NZ_JAMAYF010000055.1:0-486 GCF_023712445.1 Curtobacterium sp. P97
GCGCGCAGCCGCGCGGCGGGTCTGAACGTGTTCGGCAAGACCAACACGTCCGAGATCGGCCAGATGCCGTATACGGAACCCGAACTGTTCGGCGCGTGCCGCAACCCGTGGAATCTCGACCACACGCCCGGCGGCTCGAGCGGCGGCGCGGCGGCGGCCGTCGCGGCCGGCATCGTGCCGCTCGCACACGCGTCCGACGGCGGCGGCTCGATCCGCATTCCGGCGTCGTGCTGCGGGCTGTTCGGCCTGAAGCCGAGCCGCAACCCGGTGCTGGTCGACCTGCCGTCGAACGGCGAACTCGTGGTCCAGCATGCGGTGTCGCGCAGCGTGCGCGACAGTGCGCTGCTGCTCGACGTGACGACCGGCCAGACGCTGCCGCCCGGCGCGCCCGGCACCTTCCTCGGCGCGCTCGATACGCCACCCGGCCCGTTGCGGATCGGTCTCGTCGTCGATCCGATGCTCGCGCCGGCGCTCGCCGACGACACG
>NZ_JAMAYF010000056.1:0-484 GCF_023712445.1 Curtobacterium sp. P97
GGGCCTGGCAAAAGCCCGGATTCGCCGCAGTGGCGTCAGCACCAGCAGGCTGTCCGCAGCCTCAATCAGTTCCAGACCCGCGGGGCGTTTGCCTATCTTTCCGATGAGCAAAAAGTCTATGCCCGCTTCTTCTGGCAGCAAACCGGCCAGGACCGCTATCGCCTGCTGCTGACCAACCCGCTGGGCAGCACCGAGCTGTCGCTGACCGCGCAGCCGGGCAGCGTGCAGCTGATCGATAACAAAGGCCAGACCTATACCGCCACTGATGCCGAAGAGATGATTGGCCGTCTGACCGGGATGCCGATCCCGTTGAACAGCCTGCGCCAGTGGATCATCGGCCTGCCGGGCGACGCCACCGACTATTCGCTGGACGATCGGTACCGTCTGCGTGAACTGAACTATACGCAAAACGGCAAAACCTGGCACGTGACCTACGGCGGCTATACCAGCGATACCCAGCCAGCCCTACCGTCCAATGTCGAGC
>NZ_JAMAYF010000057.1:0-484 GCF_023712445.1 Curtobacterium sp. P97
TAATCGACCGCATGGCGAGCATAGATCGCAAATGCGACACCCACCGCCAGCAACTCGATTCCGGTGAAGGGCATGACGAGCCAGACCCCTCTCCACATCAGCAACGCCGCGATCGCCAGCGAGAAGCCCGCGAGCGACGCATAAAACAGCACGAACTGGCGTGGCGACACCGAACAGTTGCGTTTCATGAGCCAGTCTTCGAGGACCGGTTCGCTGTCCGCCGTCTCCGCCAAAACCCTCGCTGCTTCCATCGCCGCCTCACGCGAATGGCATGCGATGCATGCCTGCATCGGACTCGTCGCCCCGTATTGCGGGGACCCCGGGACGACAAGCTGACGCATTATAGGCGGGTTCAATGGCATCCACAAGCAAGCGCCTATCGCCCGCCAAGCCAAGTGCGACAAGCTTTCCGGCCGTTTTTGGCGCCAATTCGACCCCGCTTTGCGCCGCTAATTTCAGACATAACAAAACCCCTCTTTACCGC
>NZ_JAMAYF010000058.1:0-484 GCF_023712445.1 Curtobacterium sp. P97
TCTTATTACGTCGTATGCAGCGAAGTGCGCCAGCACGAGTGGAAGATCGCCGCGTTCAGCGACTGGCTGGCGCGGGAGATCGGCCGCGACGAGCGCGACGCCTCCGATCTACTGGCTTGACCCGCGCACGGCAGCCGAGGCGAAGCCCTTGAGCTTGCCGGTCGCGAGCGCCGTGCCGAGCAGGATGATCGCGCACCCGGCGACCGTCTGCACGGTGATCGTCTCGTGCAGGAAGATCGCGCCCCACACCACGCCGAATACCGGAATCAGGAACGTGACCGACGCCGCGTATTGCGCGCCCGCACTGCGAAGCAGCCCGAAATACAGCAGGTAGGCCACCGCCGTGCAGATCGCGCCGAGCAACACCACCGCGATCCATGCGGACGCATGCACGGGACCGTGCGGCCACATCGGCAGCGCGAGCGGCACGAGTGCGACGGCCGCGAACAACTGGCTGCCGAACGCGGACACGAACGGCCGCACG
>NZ_JAMAYF010000059.1:0-483 GCF_023712445.1 Curtobacterium sp. P97
GGCCAGCAGCCGCTCGCCGCGCTGCAGCAGGGTGACCTGCGAGCCCAGCGCCGACCACGCGGTGGCCATCTCCACCCCGACCACGCCACCGCCGAGGATGACCAGCCGGCCGGGGGCCTCCTGCGCGCTGGTCGCCTCGCGGGCGGTCCAGACGTCGACGTCCTCGATGCCCGGCAGCGACGGGACGGCGGCCGCCGACCCGGTGCACACCGCCACCGCGTGGGTGGCCAGCAGCACGGTCTCGGTGCCGTCGGCGGCCCGGACGACGACCCGCTTCTCGCCGTCGAGGCGGCCCTCGCCGCGCACCAGCGTGATGCCGGCCCCGTCGACCCACTGCGCCTGGCCGGCGTCGTCCCAGTTGCTGGTGAAGGAGTTGCGCCGCTCGAGGGTGGCCGCGACGTCCTGCTCGCCGGTCACGGCCGCGGCGGCGCCGGAGACCGCGCGGGCCTCCTCGAGCACCTCGGTGCCGCGCAGCAGGGCCTT
>NZ_JAMAYF010000005.1:0-280268 GCF_023712445.1 Curtobacterium sp. P97
CGGACGGCTTCGCCGCCGTCCTGCCGCTCTGCGGCGGACACGTGACCCTGGTCGCCGAGGTCGCGGCGGAGCACGTCGGAACGGAGGACGCGCTGCCGGTCTGCTGCCGGGTCGTCCCGCAGGAACCGGTCGGCGGTGCGCAGGGACAGCGCCATGATCGTGAGCGCGGGGTTCGCGATGACGGCACTCGGGAACACCGAGTTGTCGCAGACCCACAGGTTCGGCACGTCCCACGACCGACCCGCCGGGTCGACGACGGACGACCCGGCGTCGGAACCCATGCGCGCCGTCCCGATCGTGTGGGCGGTGCGTTCGAGCACCCGGACGTCGGTCCCGCCGGCGGCCTCGACGATGGCGGTCATCGTGCGGACGGCGTGGGCGCGGATCGCGTCCTCGTTCGAACCCGGCGAGAACGTCACACGGGCCCGCGGCACGCCGTGCTCGTCGAGGTCGTCGGAGAGCACGAGCCGGTTGTCGTCGTACGGCAGGCACTCGGCGTTGATCCCGACGCCGGCCGTCCGCGGGTAGTCGCGCATGGCCTTGACGAGCTCGGCACCGCGCAGCCCCCCGCCACGGACCAGGGTGGTCGCGAAGGTCAGCGGCTGGACGCCGAGGCTCTGGATCAGGTACCCACCGGCGAAGTCGGCGTCCGCGGGCCGGACGAAGTCCTCGGTGATGATCGACGACGGGTAGCCGCGGTACGACCGCATCGACTCGTCGAAGGTCGCCCACACCTGGGTCGCCCCGTGCGCCGTGAAGTTCCGACCGACCTGGCCGCTGCTGTTGGCCAGCCCGGTGTGCAGGAGCAGACGCGGCGTCTCCACCCCGCCCGCGGCCAGCACGAGGGACCGGCACCGCTGGCGGCGCTCACGGCCGTCGCGCGTGTAGAGCACGGCGCACACCCTGCCGTCGGCGTCGAGCTCGATGCCGTGCACGAACGACTCCGGACGGATCTCCGCGCCGAAGGCGACGGCGGCGGGCAGGTAGGTCGTGTCCATCGACACCTTCGCCCCGTTGCGGCAGCCCTGGTGGCACGACCCGCAGGACACGCACGCCTGGCGCAGCCCGTGGTGCTCCTGCACCCGGTCCTCGGTGGTCAGGGCGACCGGTGCGTCCGTCGCGGTGATGCCGAGCGCCGCGGTGCCGCGCATCATCATGTCCGACGAGGCGTTCCGCGCGGGCGGACCCATCCGGTACCGGCGGTCCGGGTCCCACGGGTAGTGCGCGGGGCCGGCGACGCCGACCTCGTGCTCGACGCGCTCGATGTACGCGGTGAGCTCGGCGTGGTCGATCGGCCAGTCCTCGCCCTGCCCGCTCTCGGTGCGCAGACGGAGGTCGTGCGTGCTCGGGCGCGGGGTGAAGGCACCCCAGTGCAGGGTGGAGCCGCCGACGCCGGTCCCGCTGTTGTTCGGACCGAAGGCCGTCGGAGCGGCACCACCGCTGATGCGTTCGTCCATCCAGTTGATGTCCGCCGGTGCCTCGACCTCGTCGGGCGTGTGGTCGCCGGGCTCGGTGTTCCGACCAGCCTCGAACGCGACGACGCTCAGGCCCTCGCGGGCGAGGCGAGCGGTCAGCGGGGCGCCGCCGGCACCCGTCCCGACGACGACGACGTCGACGACCTCGTCGTCCTGGTGGTGGCGCTGTGCGTCGAGTCTCATCGTCCTGCTCCCTCGGGTTCCCACGCTTCCCGCTGCCCGGCTCCGAGCAGCTGGAAGCCCTGCTTCCGGACGCCGTCGCCACCGTTGGCGAAGCCGTCGTAGTCGATCTCGGACATCGTGGCGGGGTGGGCGAGCCACTGCTTCACGAGGTCCACGCTGGCGTCCTCGAACCAGACGCGCAGCTGTTCCGCCCCGAGCGGGCCGTCCGACCGGTACCGGCCGGCGGCGACGTCCTCGAGCACCGCGGGCAGGTCGTCGGAACCGACCGTCGCGAGCACGTCCAGCGCGCCGCGGTAGGCGTCGGCGTCCTCCGGCATCCCGTCGGGCCGCCATCCGTCGCCCTGCCCGGCGGCGAGCTGACGGTCGACACGGAGCGCGACGTCCACCTCTCCCGGCCCTGCCTGCGGGACGACGATCCGAGCCACCGCCCGGAGCACGTCGAGCTGCTGCGGGGACAGGGCGTCCGGCGTCGCGGCGGGGTCGTCGGGCAGCGCACGCACCGCGAGCACGCCCCGGGTCCGAGCACTCACCCGCGGCGAGGCGATCACCCGGGCCTGGTCGGCGGGGACGACCGGTCCGTGGGCGACACGCCGCTCCCAGAAGCTGCGCACGAGCGCGGCGACCTCCTGCGGGCGCTCCCACGGCAGCAGGTGCGCGGCGCCCGGTACCTCGTGCAGCTCGGCGGCGGGCCAGTGCGGCATTGTGAGGCGACGCTGCGCTCCGGCCGCCAGGTCGCCGTCCTCGGCGCCGGCGAGCACGAGCGCCGGGACGGGGTTCGGCTCGGCCGTGGTCGACCAGTCCTCCCGACTACCGCGGAGCAGCCAGTCGCGCCAGGCGCGCGGGTCGGTGCGGCGCACGTCCTGGACGGCCTGCTCGTGCCGGTCCGGGGACAGCACGTCGGCGGTGTTCGCGTCGACGAACTCCGCCGCGTGGTCCGGCTCGATCGGCCCGTCCGCGGCCCACGAGAGCATCGCGTCGCGGCGGTCCTCGTCCATCGGCTCGGGAGCGAGGGGCGAGGCGGCGAGGAGGACGACGGCGCGGAGCCCGAACAGGCCGTTCGCGCCCGAGACCGTGCGGTCGGCGACGACCGTCGCGACCTTGCCGCCCATCGAGTGGCCCACGATCGCCCACTCGGTGGCGCCGCTCGCACCGATCGCCCGCTCGACGAGCACGGCCATCTCCTCGACGGTCGTGCCGCCGGAGGCGGGGCTCCGCCCGAAGCCCGGCAGGTCGATGCCGACGAGGTCGAGGGTGCCGGCGAGCTCGGAGCGGAGGAGGGCGAACTCCTCCGAGCTCGAGCCCAGCGCGTGCAGGCAGAAGGCGGTCGCTGTCATCCTTCGTTCCTACCGTCCGGATCGCGCGGGACCCAGGCTCCTGTACCCCTGCGACGTACCCCGGCGGGCGATGTCAGGAGGACGTGCGCGGTTCGTAGACCGAGAGGAGCATCGCGGCACCCAGGCGAGCCACCCGTGCGGGCTGCGCCGACCGCTGCACCGCGGACTCCACCCGGGCACCCTCGACGAGCAACGAGAGCGCCTGCGCCACGTGCGACGGCACGCCGGCACGCGTGCAGAGCTGCGTCAGGTGTGCCTCGACGTCGGCGAAGTGCGCTCGCGCGAGCTCGGCGATCGCCGGGTCGGTGCGCCCGAGTTCCGCGTGCCCGTTGATGAACGCGCAGCCGCGCCAGCCCTCGTCGGCGAAGCACTGCTCCAGGTACCCGAACACCCCGAGGACCTCGTCCCGCGGATCGTCGGCGTCCCGAGCGATGCCGTCGAGTGCCCGTCGCCACGCGCCGTGCCAGCGCTGGAGCACGGCGATGACGAGCTCCCGCTTCGACGGGTACGCGGCAGTGAGCTCGTCGCGCGTGAGTCCGGCCTCGTCCGCGACGTCGTCGAGCGTCACCGGGGTGACGCCGTGCCGTGTGAACAGGGTGTCCGCCGCGGTCGACGCCCGGCGTTGTGCCGGGGACTCACGGACGGTGGGGGTCAGGGTGAGGAGGGTCATGTGCCTTCTGCAGGGTCGGGACCGCGGGTGGCGCGAGCCTACTGGCCCGACACGCGAGCGGCGTCGAGGGCCTCGGCGAGCAGGGCTCGCATGTCGATCGGCTGCGTCGGTGCGTCGGCGGCGGCCGACCGTCGGACCGGCAGCACGGTGTCGGCTACCGAGTGGTCCGCCCCGGGCAGCGCGCGGGTCCCGCGGGAGAGCCGCGACCCGCGGATGCCGAGTTCGTTGCGCGGGATGCTCATGCGGACAGTCCCAGCAGGATCGCTGCGGACGCGGCGACGGTCACCGAGAGCAGACCGGTCGACACCGCGGCGATCTGGAGGCCACGCTGTCGGCGGGCCTCCACCACCTCGGCGAACCGCGGGGTCGTGCGACCGATCCCGGCGGCGCGGGCGGTGGTGGGTCCGGTGTCCAGGTCGGTGGCGATGATGGTCACGGTCGTCGTCCTCGGGTCTCCGGGGGGCCGGCCGATCCGGCACCCGTCCACCGAGGACGCTAGGAGACCGCGGCGCCGGGCGGACGCCGACCGGGCGACGACGACGAAAGACGGACGTCCGGCAGTCCTCGTCCGACGATCTCCGGACATCCCTGCTGTGCGGACCACGTCGTCCACCCCCGGACCGGGGACACCGGTGTCCGGACAGCGCCGCGTCCGGCGGACAGAATGCACGGGACCCATGAACCCGATCACGCCGCCACGCATCGACGTCGAGACCCAGAGCTCCGACCTCGACGAAGCCCGCGACTTCCTCGCGACCGCCTACGCGGGGAACGAGTGGAGCGCCGACGCGACCGGACAGCCGTTCGCGTTCCGCTACTCGGCGGTGGGGGACGCCGCGATGTCGCTGCGGTCGATCCGCTTCGACGGCCACCTCGAGGGCGTCATGACGCCGTCCGACGACTTCGTGGTGCAGTGGACGACCCGCGGCACCGCTGCGATCGGGTCGGGAGACGCCCGGATCGTGATGGAGCCCGGTCGACCGCAGCTCTGGCCGCAGCAGGGCGCCGCGTTCTCGTACGACGACTACGACCAGCGCATCGTCCAGGTCAACCGGAGCGCCCTCGAGGAGGTCGCCGGTGAACGCGGGACCGCGCCCGGGCAGCTCGTGCTCGACCACACCGTCCGACCGGACGAGCGGGCGATGCGCGTCTGGCGGAGCAGCGTCCAGCTCATCTCGCACACCGTCCTCGACCGCCGTGCCTCCCCGCTGCTGCAGGCCGAGATGGGTCGGCTCGGGGCGCTGGCACTGCTGGAGCTGTACCCGATCGTCAGCGCCTCGCTGCCGGACGAGCTGCTGCTCCCCCGCAACGCGCACGTCCGACGAGCCGTCGAGTACGTCCACGAGCACGCGCACCTGCCGATCACGAGCACCGACCTGGCGCGGGTCGCGTCACTCAGTCTCCGCGCCCTCCAGACGGCGTTCCAGCGGACCTTCGAGCTCTCGCCGAACGCGTACATCCGACAGGTCCGGCTCGACCGCGTGCGCGAGGCGCTGCTCGCCGGCGACCCGGCGACGACGAACATCGCCGAGGTCGCGCGCGAGTGGGGGTTCGCCCACGCGGGCCGCTTCTCCGCGACCTACCAGCAGCGCCACGGCGAGTACCCGCGTCAGACCCTGCGCCGATCCGGCCGTCAGCGCGCGTAGGCGTCGACGAAGAGCGCTCCGCGGAGGTCCCGCAGGGTGTCGACGAGCCGCTCGATCGTGCGCCCGGAGATGCCGGACACCTCGAGGTCGTACGGACCGAGCGCCGGCAGGCGGCCGGTGCGGATCCGTACGACCTCCCACCCGACGGCGCGGACGGCACGGTCCTTCCGCCGGTCGGTCTCCTGCCGGGGTCCGACGTGCTCGAGCCCGTGTCGGCCCGTGCTGTCGTACTCGATCGCGACGCGCAGCTCCGGGAGCACGATGTCCGGCCAGGCCTCGACGTGGTCGAAGAACGGGCGGTCGAGCCGGATGGCCGTGTGGTCGAACGTGAAGGCGAACCGGTCGCGCAGCGCCTGCCGCAGGTCGGCCTCGACCGCCGACGCCGGCGCGGGGGCGCACACGCTCGTGAAGGAGTCGCCCGACGGGACCCTCGGGGTCTTCGTGCAGATCGACCGCGGGACCGGCTGCGACGACCGTGCACCGCTCGCCCGTGTCGAGCGTGCGCCCGACCGTCCCGCAGCACGAGCCCCCGATCGGGACGACGCCACCGCACCGGTCGGCACCCGGCCCACGCCGGGGACCGGGCCTCGCCCCGGAGCCGACGGGAGCGTCCGGCGGCCGCTGACCCGCTCCGCCCGCTGCGGCGGCGGGACCGCTGCCGGCCAGTCCTCGGGGAGCACCGGCCACCGCTGCGGTGCCGCCTGCAGGTGGCACTCGGGGCACCAGACGGACCGTCGGCGCTCCCGCCCGGGTCGCGACCGCTGCTCGGCAGGCGTTGCGACGAAGACGTGACCGACGTCGCACTCCCACGTCAGCAGGACCTCGGCCGCGGGCGGCACCTGCGTGAGCACCACGCCGTGGTTCCACTCCGGGTGGTACTGCCGCACGAGCACCGGGTACGACGCCCACGCCGAGCGGAACTCGCCGACGGCGTACGGTACGGCGGTGCCCCGCGACCACTGTCGCCGTCGCCACCACGCGTCCACCGGTTCGACCACGCCGTCACCGTAGGGAGCACCACCGACACCGCGGATGCCGAACCGTCGGGCGCCCGGGCCGGGTCAGCCGTCGAGCGCGTTCCGGACGTACCCGACGACCGCGTTCGCGTGCCCGTGGCCGAACCCGTGCTCGTCCTTCAGCCAGGCCACCACCTCCGCGTGCCGGTGCCCGTCCAGCTGCTCGGCGACCAGGTCGAGCCAGTCCTGCACGGGGCGCCCGTAGGTCCGCTCGATGCTCGGGAAGTACGAGGCGGGGCCCTTCGGCTTCGACCCGTCCTCCGGCGGCTCCGGAGCGGTCACGCGGCGTGTCGTCATGGCCGCCAGGGTAGCCGTGGTCGCAGGAGGTGCGGACGCCGGCGCCGCCGCCGTGGCCTCAGCGGAACCCGTCGTCCCGCCGGCTGCGGTGCAGGGTGTCGCTCGGGTGCTCGCCGAAGCGGTCGGCGTACGCGGCGGCGAACCGACCGAGGTGCGCCCACTGCCACCGGCGCGCGACGTCGGCCACCAGGAGGTCCCCGCCGGACGTCTCGAGCTCCCGTCGGGCACCGTCGAGCCGCTCCGCCCGGAGCCTGGCCATCGGCGACTCCCCGAACCGACGGTGCATCGCGTTCTGCAGTCCCCGCTCGCTGATCCCGACGGCGTCCGCGATGTCCCGGAGCGTGACCGGCTGGTCGGCGTGCGCGCGGATCCACTCCGCTGCGCGCGCGGCGGAGCCACGGCCGGTCGGCGCGACGGCCGGCAGGACCGGGAAGGCCGCCACGACGGCGTCGGCGATCTCCGCGTTGATCGTCTGTCGGACGGCGTCGGCGAGCGCGGCGTCCATGACCGGTCCACCGTGCGCACGGATCACGGCACGCAGGGCCCGCCGCGCGGACTCGTCCGGGGACTCAGGCGCGAGGACCACCGGCCCGGTCGGCAGGTGTCCCCTGCGCACGAGCGCGCGACGGAGCACGCGGTCCGACAGGTGGACCATCGTGATCGTGCGGACGTCCGCCGTGAAGGCGTAGCGACGCGAGGCGGTGAGCAGGACCGGTGCACCCGGCTGCACGGCGAGCGGGTCGCCGCCGTCGAGGTCCTCGATGGTCGCACTGCCGTCCCCGATCCAGAAGACGATGTGCTCGTCGCGCGGCTGCATGACGCCGGCCCGCGTGCCCTGGACCTCGGCCCGGCGGACCGAGACCTCGGCGTCGCCCGCGCCGAGGTAGCGGAAGGTGTCGAGCGCGCTGTCGATCCCGCCGGCGGTCCCGTAGATCTCGTCGAGTTCGTCACCCCGGTGCTCGCTGACCGCCTCCACGCGGAAGCGTCGGAACGTGGGGTGCTCCGTCCCTCGTGCCTGCCCAGTCACGATCGCATGGTCTCAGGACCGGCGGCCGGTGTGCGCTTCCCGGACAGCGTGTCACGGTGTCGGAGTCGCCGTCCGTGCACCTCCGGACGGCCGAGGGCGGACGGCGGACGGCGGACGGCGGACGGCGGACGGCGGAGCGTGCGGACGGGTCACCACCGGATGCGGGCGAACTCCTCGCGCAGTCGCCGCGCGCGACCGGGGTGCACCTGCTCGACCCAGCCGATCCGGCCGAGCAGGTGCGCGCGGAGGTCGGGGTGCCCGGCGCGGTCCTGCGATGCCGGGCCGTGGACGACGCAGTTGTGCAGGACGGCGTGCAGCCGGTCGACCTCACGGCGACCGGGCGACGGCCGCTCGTTGACGACGACCCCCGTGACCGACTGCCGGCTCCCCCGCCTCCGGACCCGGCTCTTGCGGGGGTTGAGCCGGTACCCCTGCTCGGTCACGATCCGCTCGACGCCGCGCAGGAAGGCGTCGGGTCGGGCGGCCAACCGGTGGTCGCCGCTGAAGGTCAGGTCGTCGGCGTAACGGGTGTACCGGGCACCGGTCGCTCCCGCCCAGCCGGCGAGGCGGGCGTCGAGGTGCCGCAGCGCCGTGTTGGCGAGGGCCGGCGACGAGGGCGCGCCCTGTGGCAGGTGGGCGACGGCGAGGGCCTCGCGCAGCGCGGCGCGTTCCTCGGGACTCCCGCCGGCGGGCATCGCGGTGAGGACGTGGGGCGGGACCCGGTGGGTGCAGAGCCCGGTCAGGACGTGCGCGAGCGGTTCCGCGTAGCCGGCGGACCGGAACACGCCGTAGACCGTCGGGGCGGTGACGCTGGCGAAGAACGTGGTCAGGTCGGCGCTGAGCACGACGTGCTGCCCGGTGTGCACCGCGGCGCCGGTGACGACGCTCCGTCCCGCCACGAACCCGTGGGCGGCGTCGTGCACCGGGAGCCGGACCAGCAGGCCGTCCAGGACGGTGCGCTGCGTCCGGCGGAGCAGGTCCATCGGCTTCTCGAGCAGGCGCGGTACCCGTCCGGGCCGGACCACCCACTCGTGCCGGACGTGGTGGAGCGGACTGCCCGCCGGGGCGTGCCGGTTCCACGCCCGGGTGTCGGCGAGCCAGAGCAGCCGACCGACGGTGACGTCGAGCGCCCGGGCGAGCTCCGGGAGCGTGTCGACGAGCAGCGGGCTCTCGGTTGCGGGGCGTGCGCGGACGGCGGTGACCGGACGGGCGAGCACGCGGACCGGACGCCGGGCCTCGCGGGAGCGGTGCAGGGCGGCGAGCCGGGGCGCCGCGGCGAGCACCCGGGCGAGCTGGCGGGGTGCGTCGACGGGCGGTCGCGGGTAGGTGTCGAGCGCCGCCCCGACGGCTCGTCCCACGTAGGCGCGGTCGACGCCGACCACGGCGTAGCCGGCGGCGGTCAGGTCGTCGACGGCCCACGAGTCGGCGGTGAGGAAGGCGTCGGCGAGCGCCGTCGCCACGACCTCGAGGGGCGTGGGGTTCCCGGAGGACCCGTCGGTGCCTCCGTGCGGCGTCGCGCGCGGAGCGCGCCGTCCCGCTCGGGGCGTGTCGTCCTGCTGGTCCTGCGTGCCCCGGGGTGACCCCGGAGAGGTCGACGCGTCGCGCGCGTCGGCCGCCTCCCCCGGGAACTCCACGCGGTCACCCTACGGCGAGCGACCGACGGACGGGAGGCGCGCGGCCGGGCAGCCAAGCGCCTCCCGTCCGGCTCCTGTCCCGCTAGCGGCGTGGGCGGCCGAGCAGGACCGTGCCGACCACCGCGGCGATGCCCGCCCAGACGAGCGGACGCGTCACGCGGCGGCGCTTCGCCACCCAGCCGCCGTCGGTGGCGTTGTGGGCGTCGGCGGGCTCGTACAGGTTGCCGTCGCTCGGCACGCCCTTGCCCCGGAGCGCGAACGTCTCCACCATCGGCTTCGTGATCTTGTGGAACAGTCCCGGGAACACGTACTGCAGCGGCACGAGCGACGCCTGGATCCGCCCGACGAAGCGGTAGCGCTTCGGGTGCAGCGCGGCGCGGACGACGGCCCGACCGGCGCGCTCGACCGACACGGTGGGCGGCAGGGGGTGCGAGGTCTTGCCGGTGTAGTTCGCCCCGTTCTGGTAGATCGGGGTGTCGATCGTCGAGGGGAGCAGGGCGGTGAACCGGATCCCGGTGCCCGCGTACTCGTCGCCGAGGACGTCGACCAGACCGAGTGCGGCGTGCTTGCTCGTCACGTACGCCGACTGGTACGGCGCGGAGAGCAGCGACTGGATCGACCCGACGAGCACGTACGTCCCCGTGCCGCGCTGCTTCCAGTGCGGCAGCAGCGCGGAGATCGCGTGGAGGTGCCCGTACAGGTTCGTGTCGACGACGCGCTTGAACGCCTTCGTCGGGGTCTGCTCGAAGAGCCCGTAGACGAAGAGCGCCGCGTTGCCGACGAAGACGTCGATCCGGCCGAACCGTGCGGTGGTGGTGGCGACGAGGTCGCGCACGGCGTGCTCGTCGGCGACGTCGGTCGGGATCGCGACCGCCTCGGCGCCGAGTGACCGGCACTCGGCCGCGGCGGCCTCGAGGCTGTCGTGGCTGCGAGCGGCGAGCACGAGGGTGGCCCCCTGTCGGGCGAACTCGTGCGCCGCGGCCCTCCCGATGCCGCTCGATGCTCCGGTGACGACGACGATCTTCCCGCGGAACCGTTTGGTCATGACCTCGTTGCTACCCGCGACCGGCTGCGACGACGCCCAGGCCGGGTGCGGTTGCCCCACGGCTTCCCGGACGTGCCCGGGGGTGCGACGATGGGCGCATGCCGAAGGACGAGCTGACGATCGAGGAGGCGACGGCGATCGCCGAGCACGCCCGGTCCGGGGCGCTCCCGCTCGGGGACCCCGAGGTCCGCCGCGTCGTCGAGCAGGCGAACCGGACGCTGGTCCGGGCGCAGATGTGGGGCGAGGACCGCAGCCCGAGGCTCCGCCGTCGTCGGCGGTGGCTCGCCGCGGGCGCGCTGGTGATGGTGCTCGTCTGGGTCGCCGGGCTGCTCGTCCCCCTCGCCTTCCGTCTCGGCCTCTGAGACCGGCGGTCGACCGTCGCGCGAGCGCAGGCGCGACGACCGATCGTCGTGTGAGCCGCGTCGCGTGAGCGCGGCTCAACACGCCCGGCCCTCGGAGTGGGGTTGCCCGGAACACCCCGTCCGGGTTGACTCGACCGCGTGACGAGCACCGCGGACCGCCCCTCGTCGACGCCGACGTGGACGATCAGCGTGCGCGACGACACCGGTCCGATCGTGCTCGGCGGCCTCCGGACGTCGTGGGCTCCGCTGGCGAAGCAGACCATCATCGCCGCGCTGATCGTCGGGGCTGCCGTGGGGAGCACCTTCTCCCCGTGGCTCGAGGTCACCGACGCCCCGCTGATGTGGAGCGGGGTCGCGATCGCCCTCCTCGGTCTGGTCTTCGCCGCCGTCGCCGTGCGCTCGTCCGCGGCGATGCGGGTCGAGCTGCTCGTCCCCGCGATCGACTTCTTCGCGGTCGGCTTCCTGCGCTACGGCACCGGCGACGCCGCCTCGGTCTTCACCGCGATCGTGGTGCTGCCCGTGGTGTGGGTCGCCGCGAACCCCGGGCGACGGCACGTGGTGTGGCCGGTGCTCGGCACGACCGGCACGCTGCTGCTGTCCTACGCGATCTCCCCGACCGAACCGCGGCCGAGCGAGCTCGTGCGGCTGTTCATCGTCGTGTTCGTGTTCGGGGCGACGGCTGCCGTGACGAACGAGCTCGCGCGGCAGGCCGGCCTCCAGCTCGCCGCGGTGCAGCGCCGGCGTCGTGTGGCCGAGGGCGAGATCGACCGCGCGGCCCTCGTGCAGCAGTCGCTCCTGCCGACGACCGCCGCGGGGCTGCCCGGGGAGCTCCGCGCGGTGGGCGTGTGCATCCCCGCGCGGACGGTCGGCGGCGACTTCTACGACTGGTTCCCCACCCCCGGCGGCGCCGCCTTCACCCTCGGCGACGTGATGGGCAAGGGCGTCGGCGCGGGCATGATCGCCGCCGCCGTGCGCTCGCTCATCCGCAGCACCGTCGACGAGTCCGACCCCGCGGTCGCCGTCCGCCGCGCCGCGACCGGGCTCGCGACCGGGACGTCCGACCTGACCAGCGGACAGTTCACGACGTGCTTCCACGTGCGGGTCGACCGTGACGGGCACGCCCGGTGGGTGGACGCCGGGCACGGGCTGACGGTGCTGCGGAGCGTCGACGGCACCGTCCGCCCGCTGCGGTCGGCGCACCTGCCGATCGGTGTCGGCACGAGCTGGACCGCCGAGGACACCGTCCTCGAGCCCGGCGACGTCATCGTGGCCGTGAGCGACGGCGTGCTCGACCTGTTCGGCGGCGACCTCGACTCGCTCGACCGCTTCGAGGCGTGGGTGGCGGAGCGGGACCACCCGCAGCAGGTCGTCGACGGCATCGCCGAGCTCGCGCACGCCGACGAGCACCCCGACGACGTCACCGTGCTGTGCGTCGGCTACGTCCCCTGAGCGGACCGACCCCTCGTCGCGACCGCGGTCCGGCGCGCGTGTCCCTCGAAGTGTGGACTGGTCACCGGACCGATCACGGGTGATGATCGTGCGTCCCGTCCACCGACGGGCCAGAGAACAGGGATCCCCCGGATGCTGCACGACCACACGCCGACCGACGCCGCCCACACCGTCGACCGACGCCGCTTCCTGGCGCTCGGGCTGGGCAGCGCCGCAGCCACGACGGCCGCCGTCGGAGCGGCACTGACGCCGGACGACCACGCCGCGGCGGCCACCACGACGTCGTCCGGAGGGGTGCTCCTCGCCGCTGACGAGTTCGACGGCGCCGCCGGCAGCGCCCCGAACCCGGGGATCTGGCGGTTCGACACGGGCACCGGCGGGTGGGGGAACGCCGAGCTGCAGACCTACACCGACTCGCGACGGAACAGCGCGCTGGACGGCGCGGGCAACCTCGTCATCACCGCGCGACGCGAGCCCGACGGCACGTACACCTCCGCGCGGCTGAAGACCGAGGGCACCTTCACCGCGCAGTACGGCCGGATCGAGGCACGCATCCGGATCCCGCGCGGGCAGGGGATCTGGCCCGCGTTCTGGATGCTCGGCGCGGACATCGGGCAGGTCGGATGGCCGGCCTGCGGCGAGATCGACGTGATGGAGAACGTCGGGTACGAGCCCGGTGTCGTGCACGGCACCGTGCACGGACCCGGCTACTCGGGAGCGCAGGGGCTGTCGGCCGCTGCGACCCTGCCGAACGGTGCGGCCTGGGCGGACGCCCACCACGTCTTCGGGGTCGATTGGCGCCCGGGATCGGTCACGTGGCTCGTCGACGGCGTCGCGCAGCGCACGGTCACCCGGGCCGACGTGGGGACGTCGCCGTGGGTCTTCGACAAGCCGTTCTTCGTGCTGCTCAACGTCGCCGTGGGCGGCACCTGGCCCGGGTCGCCGGACGCGACCACGCGGTTCCCGCAGCAGATGCTCGTCGACTGGGTGCGGGTCTGGCAGCAGGCCTGACGGCGAACGGGACCTGCTGGGCGAGCCCGCCACGCTCCTCCCGCCCGTCCAGTGCTCAGCGCCTCGCGCGTGCCAGCAACCAGAGGTACGTCGCGTGGCCGACCAGCGCCAGGCCGAAGAAGACCGCGGCGACCGCGTAGACGCGGTCGAGCTCGCCCTGGCCGATGACGAGCATCACGACGCAGAACACCACGGCCGCGGCGAGGACGCCGACCTGGATCGTCGACCAGATGCGGCGGAAGCGGGGCATGCCGGAGTCGTCCACGGCCCCATTCTGCCCGACCGGCGCGACGGGCCCGGGTCGCCGCGGCCTACTTCTCCGGGTCGTGGCCCCAGTTCATGAGCGAGTACCGCCACTTCGAGTCGTGGGAGTCGCCCTTCGGCTCCTGCTTCGAGTGCCGCGCCACGTAGCCGACGACCTTCCGCATGTGGGCGTAGTCGTCGTCGGTGTAGTCGCCCTGCTTCTTCTCGAGGATGCGGACGATGTGCCGCCCGCTCTCGTGCCCGGTGGACTCGCCGCCGCCGTCGGACTTCTGTCCGACCTCCTTCGACTCGTCCGTGTCGAGCCACTTCCGCAGTTCGGACGCGGTCATGTTCACCGCGTCGGCGAAGTCGTCGCGCGTCTGCTTCTCGTCGTGCTGGTCGTCGCTCATGGCGGCCAGCGAACGCGCCGGGCCTGGGTGTCCACGCAGCGCTGCGTGTCCCCCGTTCCGGTGCGCTGATCGGACGCCGCTCCGCGTCCGTCCAGCACTGGTCGGGTTGTGTGTCCCCCGAACACCCCCACGACAGGAAGCGAGAGCAACATGCGCGCAGTGGTCTGGCACGGCATCGGGGACATCCGTCTCGACGAGGTCCCGGAGCCCACCATCCAGCACCCGGAGGATGCGATCGTCCGGATCACCCGCAGTGCGATCTGCGGCACGGACCTGCACTTCGTCCGCGGCACCATGGCACCGATGGAGGAGGGCACCATCCTCGGGCACGAAGCCGTCGGCGTCGTCACCCAGGTCGGTGACGCCGTCCGCGGGTTCAGCGCCGGGGACCGCGTCGTCATCAACTCGACGATCTCGTGCGGCGCATGCCGGTACTGCCGGATGGGCAAGACCGCGCAGTGCGACGTCGCGAACCCGAACGGCCCGCAGGCCGGCACGAGCTTCTTCGGCGGCCCGCAGTCGACCGGGCCGGTGAACGGTCTGCAGGCGGAGTACGTGCGCGTGCCGTACGCCCGCAACACGATGCACCCGCTGCCCGAGAACGTGAGTGACGAGCAGGCGATCCTGCTCTCCGACATCTTCCCGACCGGCTGGTTCGGCGCCGAGCTCGCCGGGGTCACCCGCGGCGACGTCGTGGTCGTGTTCGGCGCCGGCATCGTCGGCCAGTTCGCCGCCGCCTCCGCCTACAAGCTCGGCGCAGCCCGCGTGATCGTCGTCGACGGCGAGGAGACCCGGCTCGCCGCGGCGCTCGCGCAGCACTGCGAGGTCGTCGACTACAACCGCGAGGACCCGGTGCAGGCGATCATGGACCTGACGAACGGCATCGGCGCGGACGCCGTGATCGACGCCGTCGGCGTCGACGCGGAGCGCCCGAAGCAGGGCCCCGCAGCGGTGTCCGACGAACAGGCCCAGCAGTTCGACGCCGAGGTGCAGCAGGTCGCGCCAGACGCCTCGCCGGACGGCTTCGGCGAGCAGCAGCAGTGGAAGCCCGGTGACGGCCCGTCGCAGGTCGCACAGTGGGCGGTCGCGTCGGTCGCGAAGTACGGCCGCATCGGCATCATCGGCGTCTACGGTCCGACCGCACAGTCGTACCCCATCGGCGAGGCGATGAACAAGAACCTGACGATCCGGATGGGCAACTGCGACCACCACTCGGTCACCCCGCCGCTCATCGACCTGGTGGCATCGGGGCAGTTCGACCCGACCGCGCTGATCACCGAGCACGAACCCATCGGCGACGCGATCGCCGCGTACGAGGCATTCGACCGCCGCGAGCCCGGCTGGGTCAAGGTCGAACTGGAGGCGACACGATGACCACCGCACCGAGCGACCAGTACGCCTTCGGCGACCCGCGCAGCCGCTACCCCGACGTCTCTCCGGAGCCGCAGACCCAGGACGAGCCAGGCCTGCAGTCGCAGATGACCCCCGTCCCCGACCTCGGCGAGTCCAGCTACCGGGGCACGGGGCGCCTCGAGGGCCGGAAGGCCCTCATCACCGGAGCTGACTCGGGTATCGGCGCCGCCGTGGCGATCGCCTTCGCCCGCGAGGGGGCCGACGTCGTCCTGGCCTACCTGCCCGAGGAGCAGTCCGACGCCGACCACGTGATCGAGCAGATCGAGGCGGCCGGGCGGAAGGCGGTCGCGGTCCCCGGTGACCTGCGCGACAAGGCCTACGCGGGGCAGCTCGTCGAGCGCGCCGTCGCCGAGCTCGGGGGCATCGACGCGCTGGTCAGCGTCGCCGGCAAGCAGCGGTGGCAGCCCGACCTGCTCGACATCACCGACGACCAGTTCGAGGCGACGTTCGACGTCAACGTGTTCGGGCTCTTCCGCCTGGTGAAGGCAGCCCTGCCGCATCTGCAGCCGGGGTCGACGGTCACGACGACCGCGTCCATGGAGGCCTACCAGCCCGCGCCGGACCGCCTCGACTACGCGGCGTCGAAGGGCGCGATCAACAACTTCTCCAAGGGGTTGTCGCAGCTGCTCGTCGAGCGCGGCATCCGGGTCAACATCGTCGCCCCGGGTCCGACCTGGACCGTCCTGCAGCCGAGCGGCGGCGTCGACCCGGAGTCGCTGCCCGAGTTCGGCAGCAGCGAGTCGCCGATGGGCCGCGCGGCCCAGCCCGCCGAGCTCGCGCCGGCGTACGTGTTCCTCGCGTCGCAGGAGTCGAGCTTCGTAGCCGGCGAGACCCTCAACGTCAACGGGGGCATGGTCACGCCCTGACCCCGGACCGCCTCGGCTCGTGGAGCGGACACGCTGCTCCCCGAGCGGGAATGCCCGCGCACCCACCGACGTCGAACCATCCACACACCACGCGAAGGAGCACACCATGACCCTCGACCTCCACAAGGGGAACAGCGTCGACACCGAGCGTCACTGCCTGCCGACCAGCACCCTGCACGCCCTGCACGACGACCAGCAGGAGCAGACGTTCGGACGCTGGCTCGGCCAGATCAACGGACAGCGCTGAGCGCGTTCGCTGCGCGCTGACGGACGGGAGGCGCGGTGCCGGCTGGCACCGCGCCTCCCGTCCGTTCGTGGTCACGCCGGACGCCGCCGGTCACGGCGAGACGCCGTCACGTCGGCGCGGCGCTGCTAGGTTGCAGCTGTGTCGTGGGGTCGGTGGTGGTTCGCGCTGCAGGCGTCGGGCGGCGCCGTCTGGTGGCTGCTGGTCCCCACCGTGCCGATCGTCCGGACCGCGACGCTCGGCTCGCTCGACCCCGTGCCGGTCGCCGCACTCGACGTCCCGCTCTTCGTCGTCGCCTCGGCACTGGCCGCCGCGGGCCTCCGCTGGTCCGCCGTCGTCGCCACGGGGTGGACGGTGCTCGTGCTGCTCGGGACGGCCGCCTGGGCGACGGTCACCCGTGAGGCGGGCTGGGGTGTCGTCGCGATGACCGCAGCGACCGTCGGCTCCGTCCTCGCGCTGTGCCACGTGCTGCTCGGGCGGGTGCCGACCGAACTCGTCACGTCGGGTCCGCTGCGCTTCCGGACCGCCGACCCGGACGCGGGACCCGTCCGGCACCTCCTCGGGACCGCGGTGCAGATCGTCGTGTTCTGGGGGCTCTTCCTCGGCGTCCTCCCGCTGCTGATCGCCGCCGCCGAGACCCGGTGGCGGCTCCGTCCCCCGCTGCCCGACGCCGTCGTGCAGGTGGTCAGCGGGACCGGTCTCGTCGTCTTCGTGCTGGCGAGCCTGCTCGGCCTCGCCTCGGCAGTGTCGATGTCGACGCGTGGCGGCGGGACCCCGTTGCCGTCGGCGATGCCCAACCGGCTCGTGGTCGCCGGCCCCTACCGGGTGGTGCGGAACCCGATGGCCCTCGCCGGGCTGACCCAGGGCGCTGCGGTGGGGCTCGTCGCGGCGTCCTGGACGGTGCTCGTCTACGCGGTCGCGGGCTCCGTCGTGTGGAACTGCGTCGTGCGCCCGCTCGAGGAGCGCGACCTGGAGCAGCGGTTCGGTGACGACTTCCGCCGCTACGCCGCAGCCGTCCGGTGCTGGGTGCCGCGGTTGCGCCCGGTACCGCGGAGCTGAGCGCGCGCCACGGGACGCAGCACGAGCGCGCGAACCGGATGGTCCGCCCGTCCGCGTCCGGAACACGACCGGACCCGCCGGGTGCCCCGGAGCGCGTGCAGTGTGGACGGAGCCGTCCGACCGGGCGGCACCCCGCTCGCGCAGACCCGCCGGCGAGGACGGCCGGCGGGACGACGCGGGAGGTGCAACGGGTGCGATCGAGACTCTCCGACCTGCACGAGGAACCGGGCGAGTGGCACCGGCGTGGGCTGCGTCACCCGGACGAGATCGCGTCCCTCGTGCACACCCGGCTGCTGGAGAACGTCCCGGCCGACCCCGCGTACCGCGACTTCTTCTCCGCCGAGTGAGCGTCGTGCGTTCCTCCGCTCAGAGCTCCCGGAGCATGCGGCCGGCGACGGCGTCGTTCCAGGACGTGGTGGCCCCGACCTCGGTCGCGGTGTGCAGTCCCCCGTGCCCGTCCTCCAGCCCGCACCGCCACCGGTCGAACACGCTCATGCAGAGCGTCCGTGCCGTGCGCACCGCGCCGGCGACGGGCCGCTGCGGCGCTGCGTGGCGGAGCGGACGCTGCGGCGTCCTGTCGCCGAGCGGGTCCGTGGTCGCGTCGTCGGTCGGCTCCGGTTCGACAGCGGGCAGGGGGGTCGTGGTGGTGTCGTCGTGCATCTCACCAGTGGGACGTCACGAGCAGCGGATCCGTCACGAACTGACGCACCCGACACCACGCGGGCACTCCCCGCGCTGCCGGTGCATGCTCGGTGGAGACCGGTCCACCGACCGGCAGCCCGAGTCGGACGGAAGGCGGGGATGAGCGACGGCACCGCGCTGCAGCACGCGTCCGACGCGACGCTCGTGGCCCGCGCGGCCGACGGCGACGTGCTGGCCTTCGAGGTGCTCGCCCGCCGGCACGGACCGCTGATGCGCGTCTACGCGGAGCAGGTGCTCGGCTCCAACGTCGAGTCCGACGACGTCGTGCAGGAGGCCTTCCTCACGGGGTGGCGGAAGCTCGCGGACCTCGAGGACGCCGAGCGGTTCCGCCCCTGGATCATGCAGATCGTCACCCGCCGGGCCCTCGACCGTCTCCGGCGTCGACGTCACCACGACGACCTGGACGACCACGACGAGGCGGCCGACCCGTCGCAGGCCCCGGAGCGTACCGTCGAGACGCGCATGCAGCTCGACGCGATGTGGGCTGCTCTGGACCGGATGCCGATCGACCAGCGTCGGTGCTGGCTGCTCCGGGAGACCGCCGGGTACAGCTACCAGCAGATCGCCGAGGAACTCGAGCTCCCGACGTCGACGGTGCGGGGCCTGCTCGCACGGGCGCGACGGTTCCTCGCCGCGGAGATGGAGGGATGGCGATGACGACCGACGACCTCCCCCTGCCCGACGACGACCTCGACGGCCACACGATCGAGGAGATCGCGGACTACCTCGACCGCGGTCGGGACCCGATCGACCCGTCCATCGAGGGCTCGGCGGTCTGCCGACTCGCGATGACGAACATGCAGCGCCTGCGCGAGCTCTCGCTCGGCGCGCTCGAGCAGCGCGCCGGTGCCGAGCCCGACCGGGAGACCGCCTGGGTCGACCGCTTGCTGGGAGCGATCCGCGCCGAGGTGCGGCCCGGTCGCGACGTCCCGGTCGCCCACCCCGATCCGCGCCTGCGCCTGGCGGTCACCGAGGCGGCCGTGCGCGGACTCGTGCGCCGTGCCGGCGACACGATGGGCGGCGTCGTGATGGGCCGCTGCGTGCTGCGGGGCGACGTGGAGGAGCCCGGAGCCGCGGTCAGCATCGACGTGACTGCCGGGCTCGTGTACGGCGGGTCGGCCCCGGAGACCGCCGAGCGCCTGCGGGTCACCGTCGCCGAGGCCGTCGAACGGCACACCGAGCTGCGCGTCGAGGCCGTCGACGTCCACTTCGACGACGTCTACCTGCCCTGACGACCACCGCCTGCCCGACCGGCGGCGAGACGACCCACCAGCAGCGAGGAGCGCGACCATGGACGACGAAGCGATCTCACGCACGGTGACGGCCGGCATACGACACGTCCCCGGGGTCACCGGGGTCTACCCGCCCCGACCCGTCGCCGCCGCGGCCGAGACCGTGGTCGACGCGGTGGTGCCCGTACCGCTCCGTCTGCACGACCCCGACGTCCTGGTCGACGTGGACCGACGCGGCGGCCGCGTGCACGTCGTCACCGGCATCAGCGTCGACGGCGGCCGTCCCGCCGCGGACACCCTCCGCGCGGTGGGCGAACGGGTCCGCGACCTGCTCGACGCGGACACGACCGCGACGGCGGACCTCATCAGCGTGACCGTCCGGCTGGTCGAGGACCCGGTCGACGCGGCCGTGGCGCCTCCCGAGGGCGGGCCGTCGGACGCGACCGCGCTGCCGACGAGCGATGTCTGAGCGCTTCCGCTCGGAACTCCCCCACCCGTACGGTCGTACCGACGCGCCGGGACCGTACACGCTCGTGGTCGGCGAGCACCAGCTGTCGTCCTGGGACCTCGGCCCCACCGGCAGGGCCGGCAGCGCACCGGACGGGAGGCGCGTGGCGGATCAGCGCCACGTCGCGCGTCCGACGCCGCGCCGGTCCGGAGGCACGTGGCCGGCCGGCACCGTGCCTCCCGTCCGCCGCGTCACCGGTCCGAGCGGTGAGCATGCCATGATCCGGGGGTGCGCATCGACGACTTCCCCGTCCCGGAGACCCCGGCCGCCCGAGCGGCTGCGTCGCTCGCCACGCGCTACCAGTCGACGGCGATCACGGCGCACGCCGTCCGGTCCTGGTACTGGGCAGCGGGCTTCGCGGCGCTCGACGGGCTCGACGGCGTCGACCACGAACTGCTGTGGGTCGCGGCCGTCCTGCACGACATCGGCACCGTGACCGAGTTCGACAACCACACGGTGTCCTACGAGCACGCCGGTGGGCACGTCGCCGTCGCCCTGACGACCGGGGCGGGTTGGGCCGTCGAGCGGCAGCAGCGCGTGCTCGACGTGATCGTGCGGCACAACTGGCCGGACGTCGACGTCCTCCTCGACCTCGAGGGGCACCTGCTCGAACGCGCGACCGGGCTCGACGTCTCCGGTGCGGGGGCCGAGCTGCTGCCGGAGTCGTACCTGCGCGAGGTGCTCGCACGGCACCCTCGCGGCGCGCTGGCTGCGGAGTTCGGCGCGTGCGTCGTCGACCAGGCCGCTCGCAAGCCCGACACCGCAGCGCGGCGCCTGGTCGACGGCGGTGTCGTCCGGAAGCTCGCGCAGAACCCGCTCGAGGCGCTGTCCTGACCACGACGCGCGCGCGAGGCTCAGCCGGACGTGTCAGCATCGGATCATGACCACCGCCGAACCCGACGTCCGTCACGTCGTCGAAGCGTCCGGCGACGACCTCGACGCGGCCCGAGCGGTGTTCGAGTCGGCGTACGGTGCCGCCGGGTTCCTGCCCGAGCGGACCGAGCGGGACTTCGGCTACCGGTTCCGATCGGTCGGTGGCGAGGGGATGTCGCTGGACTCGAAGCGCTTCGACGGTCGGATGGCCGGCGAGGTCGACGCGACGAGCCACTACTTCGTGACGTGGGTCAGCGACGGCGGCGGACTGCTGGACATCGACCGCGACGAGGTGGCGCTCGCGCCCGGACGCCCGATCGTGTTCCCGAGCGAGCGCCCGTACCGCTTCGACCTCGCCGACGTCCGGCAGAACGTGGTGCAGTTCGACCGCCGCACGCTCGAGCGCACCGCCGCCGAGCTGCACGGCACGGAGCCGGCGCCGCTCGTGTTCGACCACGCCGCGCTGCCCCGACGGGAGGACGTCCGGACGTGGAACGCCGAGCTGCGGGCCTCCGCGCAGGTCGTCCTCGGTGCCACGCCGCTGTCCCCGCTCGCGATGGCCGAGGCCACCCGGCGCACCGCGCTGGCGATGCTCCGGACCTTCCCGCACACGACCCTCGCGCCGGCCGCGCCGGTGCCCGTCGGCGCACGGGGCCGGGTGCAGCAGGCGATCGAGTACATGCACGCCAACGCCGACGTCCCGATCACCACGACCGACGTCGCCGAACACGTCGGACTCAGTGTCCGCGGGCTCCAGCAGGGCTTCCAGCGGCAGGTCGGGATGTCACCGAACTCGATGCTCCGCGGGATCCGCTTCGACCGGATCCGGACGGAGCTCCGGTACCACTCGGTGGGCGAGATCACCGTGGCGGACACTGCGCGGCGGTGGGGGTTCGCGCACGCCGGGCGGTTCTCCTCCGCCTACGCGAAGCGGTTCGGGGAGCTGCCGAGCGAGACCCTGCGCGCGCGTCGCTGACCGACTGCGTGGGCCCTGCCGGGATCGAACCGACGACATCCACGGTGTAAACGTGGCGGACCGCGCAAACGTCCGCAGCGATACGCAGCGCTTCCCAGTGATGGCGCGGAAGTAGCTTGCGGACAACTGCGAACAAAAGCACCCGGCTGCGCGTGGTCACCGGCAGCACACCGGCAGCTTGTGCCGGTCGTCCTCGAGTTCCCCGCCGTGGCGCCGGCCTCCCCTACGCCGACGACACGCACCGCTACCGCCTCGGCCGCCGATATCGCCGCCCAATGAAACGGCGGCTGCCTGGCGACGCTCGGCAGGCGGCGCGAGCACGGCGTACTCCCCCCCCCCCCCGCGGCAAACCGCTAACGTGTGTCGCGCCGTGCACGTAAAGGTCCGCCGCCGAGCAGCTGCTGATGCTTCCGGCCGAGACGACAGGCGCCCACCTCGGAACTACTGGCCGAGCTGTCCGAGCGCCGCTGCGACACCGTCATAGCCGAGAGTGGCCGCGTGTGTGATGGCACCCGTGACCGCAGGGACAATCAGCTTGGCCGCGGCGTCCCGCCATCGGGGACTACGCTCCTCGTCCGCCTGTCCGGCTGCAGCCTGCATGGCAACCCAGAGCCGCTCAGCAGCGCTCGCATAGTCGAAGCCCCCAGCGAGCGTCTCATCCTCCATCGCATCGCGAATCTCGCGCACCAGCTTCACCAAGTAGTAGCGAAGCTCCGCGCTGATGGTCTGGTCTTCCTCAAGGAGGCCAATCGCTTCGTCGACGACGGCACTGAGCCGGTCGAGTCCGCCCGGCGCGATCCTCCCCTTGGTCGCTTCAATGAGGGTGCCCAGCATCTGCAGCTGCCCCATCGCTGCTGAAGGGAATGCCGCGCCAGGGTCGGACTGCTGACCCCAAGTGGTCCCCGCATTGGCCGCCATGCGGCCCCATTGCGGGAACGACTCCCTCGAGACGTAGACGTTGAGACCGTCCGCCTCCATCTCGCTGAGCGCACGATCGATAGCCGTGAGCAGAGCGCTGGTCTCGAGCATCTTTGTAGTCGCAACCATCGGGTCAGCGTTCCAGCCTCGGGCGTCATTTGCGACCACGCCGGCTGCGGCCGCCTCGCGCCACTCAAGGAAGATGTCGTACAGCGCGTATGCGGCGTTGATCATGAGAAGAGCCTAGGTCTCGCGTGGAAGAGAGGCTCGATCGCCGGCATCGGCTTCGGCGCTTACTTCAACATCAATGTTGTCGAACCCGCCGGCTGTGACCCGGACACGATGGGTCGTCACTCCTTGCGGGCTCGTGGGTCTTGAATCTGGAACCCACTGGTACCGGGTCAGGCCTTGCGATGGTGCGCGTCCTTGTGCCCTTGATCCGCGTCGTTCCGCGGTTCTGGCTGGTGTGGAGCATCGTAGCGTTCGCGTCGCTACGCCCTTGATGTGCCCTTCCTGCGCATCGTTTTAGGACCCAAAACGGACCCTGCGGCCCCCCGGCGCGTCGCGGCGTTGTGGCTGTTCACGCTGACTTGCGTGAGAATGCCCCACCCTCTCTTGCGTTCGATCAGCCCAGAGCTCCAACTGGACAGCTGTTCGGCGCTAGCCATTTGGCGCTAGCCGACTGGCTGGGATCATCAGCTCGCAGGTTGACATAGACTGAGAGAACGCTCAGCCCATTCCGGAACTATTACCTCTGAACTGGGATTTTTCTGGCGAGCCCCTCTTCGGGGGACCTGTGCCGGTATTCAGACTTCTTCTAGCCTTCGCGAACTGACGGCAACCCGTGCTGTCAGCTGACCTAGGGGGTCTCGTGCGCACGCTGCTGCACAGGCCGCGCCAGAGGAAGCGCAGCATCGCTGCCGCAACCCTGAGCGCGCTCGCAATCCTTGGCTCGCTGCTGGTCGCAACGCCAGCGCAAGCCCTCAACGACACCGGAACCGGCGGCGTATTCGTCCCGGCAACCGGACGCTTCCTCGACACGGGGAGAAACATCGGCGGCTTCGACACCCCGATGCCTGCCAAGGGCTGGCGCACCGTCCAGGTGACCGGCAAGAACGGCGTCCCGGACGACGGTTCCGTTGGAGCTGTATCCGTCGTTGCGACCGCGGCGAGCATCTCGCATCAGGGCATCCTCTACGGGCGCCCGAACGCAGCCGCGAAGACGACGCTCATGGGTATCTACGGTGGTGAGAGCGAGCAAAACACCTCGTTCTCCGCTGTCCTCGCGGTGAATCCCGACGGCACGATTCAGGTGCAGGCCGAGACCAGCATCCGGCTCATCCTCGACGTGCAGGGCTACTACACCGCCAGCGACGACGGTACTGCCGCCGGCGGCTTCGTCCCGCTGAACGGCTCGCGCATCACTGACACCCGCTCCGGGCTCGGCTTCCCACAGCAGACCATCGGCGCCGGCGAGCGTGTCGACCTGCAGGTCTCCGGACGCGGCGGCATCCCGAAGGGTGCTTCCGGCGCGATCATCAACATGATCGCCGTCAACCGCACCGCCTCCGTCGGGTACCTCACCCCGTACGCCACGGGCGACACCCGTCCGTCGAACTCCTTCAACTACGCCGGCAACGTGCCGACCTCGATGCAGGCGCAGGTCAAGCTCTCCGCTGACGGCAAGATCACCATCTACAACAACAACAGCACCACCGACCTCGTCGTCGACACCCAGGGTTACTTCACCGCCGCTGGGAAGGGAGGCGCCGTCTTCACTCCCGGTGCTGGCCGTGCGTACGACACCCGCTCCAGCGGCAACACAGTCATGGGAAAGAACGAAACCCGTTCCATCCAGATCGCCGGCAAAGCAGGCGTCCCCGTCATGGGCTCTGGTATCAAGGCCGTTGTCCTCTCGCTCACCTCGCTGAAGTCGACCGCTGGTGCCGGCAATGCGACGGTGTGGGCAGACGGCACAACCCGCCCGAACACGACGTCGATCAATTTCGACGAGACTACGATCCGCACGAACACCATTACGGTACCGCTCGGCGCGAACGGCAAGGTCGCAATCAACAGTGTCGCTGACCCGACCGACTACGTTTTCGACGTCCAAGGCTGGTACAGCAATCCTCAAGCCCCTCGTCTGACTTGCGCCGCTCCGTTCGGGGCTGGAACATGGACCGCTACCACGGGAAGCGATGATATTGCGGCGTCTTGCACTGTAAGCGCGCCTGCTGCAGTCGAGGCTGGGCAAACGGTCGACGTGTACCTGAACGACCTTCCGCTCGAGTCTTATTCACTGAATGACACTACGACGTCCTCGTTCACCTTCACGACTCCACCCTTGTCTGGGCTAGTGAAGCTGCGTGCAGAACTGTCCAGCAGCACGGGGTTGGCGCCCTCCGTGGCCTACGAATTTGGGGTTGGTCAGTGGCAGAACGAGGCATTACAGCCAAGTCTTGCGAACGGGGCAGTGGTGAACCCGGAAGTGGTTTCCCTTTACCCGCTTCCCCAGTCAGGGCTCCTACCTGGCGATGCTGCGATCGCTTATGAGCTCCGCGACCTGACAACCGGCGTCACGCAGGCGACCACTACTGGTAACGTCCCGCTCGGCCTTTACGACCTTCCCCGAGGGCACTCCTACTCATGGAAGGCGAAAGTTTCGGCTGCCACCGCATGGGACGAACGAGGCGATATTCAGACCGCAGATTGGTCGTTCCGAGTCGCGAACGAGGGGGAGGACGTTCCTGACGCCACCGACCCCGAGCCGACCGCGAGTGGGGAGATGACCACTTTCGCTGCACCCAACGGTTGTAGCTATTCGCCCGACACGTGGGGTAAGGCGAAGTTCAGGCCCGCTTGCGACGCCCACGACATCTGCTATGGCAATAAGAAGAAGATTAACCGCCTGACCTGCGACGTCGCGTTCCTCGGTAACCTTACGTATGCTTGCAACAAGGCTTACCCCAAGGGTGCTACGCGAAACTCTTGTGCTGGTGTCGCTGGTGGCTACTACACCGCTGTTCGTGGCGCTGGCTGGGCCTTCTATAAGGGAAACGGACGTAATAACTGATGAGAATGCCAGGGGTAGTCGTTGCTGCAATCGTTCTTCTTGCGGTCGGTTTCGTTGCAACTGCAATCGGCTCTGTATGGACCATACTGAGTCCTCCCGGTGGGGGCGTTAACTTCGCTGCAGGATTGATTTACAACGGAGGAATGCTGGTCGGTCTAGCTGGCCTCGGTTTTGGAGTTGCCGCTGCTGTTACTGCACGTCGTAGGTGAGGTCGTAGGCGCTGATCCGGACGGCGACTAACGACAGGTACGCGTAGATCCTCGAGCATGCCCGATCTTTTCGTAAGTCCCCTCAATACAAGCACCCTCAGCCACTGGACTGAGGGTGCTTGCTTTGAGGGGTGTTCGGTGGACCTAGAGGCTCTTCTTCACTGGGGAAGACAGCGCGATGGCAAACCTGCTGCTGACCTGATCGACCAGAGGCCTACCGGCGCCCCGGACGGCGCGGTCGTGATGCCGATCGACGGCGGTCGATGCAAGACTCCCACGCATGACACTTCCTCTATGGCTGCAAATCGTCACCCTTGCCGTCCCCGTCGCCGTCGCCGTGATCTCCAGCATTCTGGCGTCGCGGGCCGCGGGCAGAGCGCAACACGCAGAGGCGGAGGCTGCACGTCTTAGAGCGCTTGAGGAGCGCACAGCGCAGAAAAAGTTCGAGCTGTATCAGCCCTTCCTCACAACGCTAAACGACCTTCTCACTCCGAATCGGAGCGCGGCCGCTCTGGCCGGTATGGAAGACGTCATTACGAACTTTCAGGGCTTCGTGACGGTTTGGGGTTCGGACGAAGTGATCGAGACATTTTACCGGTGGCGCACTTCAGCCAACTTGAATCCGCCGAACTTGGTGACGATGCGACTCATGGCTGATCTTCTCGTGGCAGTGCGTCGCGACATCGCTTGGCCTGATACCAAGGTGCCGACGCTTTACATGATCGGTCACCGAATCAAAGACATTCACGAACATCCCGAGATGGTAAAGGCGATGACACTGCCACTAGATCAGTTTTTGGCGAGCCAAGATTGGACGCCGCCGTTCACGGTCCCGACAGGCACGGCAGGAAGAAGCCAGCGGTCAGCAGCTAACCCCAAGCGTCTGACTGTTCACGAGGCCAGTAGTGGTCGGGACGAACAGTGAGCCGGCGCTGGCCAACGAAGGAGACGGGGCCTTGCGTCCAGCGGAACTGCACTCGCCAAGACGAACGAGCTGGCTCCGACGCTAACGCGGCGTACTCCTCTTCAGTAAGTGGCACCCTGTGGCCGACCTCACTCTTGGCATCCAAGACCGGAGCGAGGCTCGTCCAGGGCGTCCATCGGGCCTTGCCCTGTCGAGTTCGTACCTTGACGTGCCGCGCTGACCCTGCCCCGAGGTTACGGAAATACAGCGACCAGTAGGGCTTTCCGTACTCGGCCGACACATCGTTACGGATCACGTGCATAAGCGGCACTGGCTCTTTGAAGTAGTTGAACAGCAGCGCGAAGGTCGCAACCAAAGCCGCATAGATGGAGAGAACGAGGGAGAGCATGCCTAGATTCTGGAGGTTGTAGGGTCAACGCAAGGGGCGCCGCTCCGATGCATCATCTGTCGAACCTGACCTTAGCGCGGCTTGCACGGTGAAATTCGATAGGGCCGGGATTGGACCAAGGTCTAGCCAGTAGACCGCCTGTATGACGCGGCTCACCGTCATGGAACTCGATTGTCGACGTACTCGCCCGACTTACACTCCAAGTTCGGCGACTCTTCGCTACCCCTGGCTTGGCACAGCGTCGCTGCGAAGAGGCCATCAGCGTGCAGTCATTGGAGGGCACGATCGCGGCACAATCTCAGGCACCACTTCAAGCGGGCCGAGCGGCGTGCATGCTTCTCCCAGCGTCAACCGCGGCGCGCACACCTCAATCCCCCAGCTCCCAGGTTAGACACCGGCAGCTCACCGGCAGCTGCCCGGATTCTCCTCCCGTCGGCCACACATTATTTCCGCATGGTGGGGCCTGAACTGGGTTTTTCTGGTGGGCCCTGCCGGGATCGAACCGACGACATCCACGGTGTAAACGTGGCGCTCTACCAGCTGAGCTAAAGGCCCCTGGAGTCGATCCTAGACGCTCGGTGGGAACACCCTGTCCACGGTCCTGCGGTGATCGGGGCGGTGTTCCTCGTCGTGGCCACGGCTGACGAGCAACGCCGCCGCCGGGCGGCGCCCGGTCCACGCGCCCGCTGACGTCGGCGACGGTCGGCCGCGAGCACGATCGCGACCGGTCCGGAGCGCGAGCCGCGCTCCGGACCGACGACCCCGCCGCGGGGCGCTCAGCCGAACCGCTCGACGAGCTCCCGCTTGAGCACCTTCCCGCTCGGCCCCAGGGGCAGGGCGTCCACCACGTGCACGACCCGCGGGTACTTGTACACGGCGATCTCGTCGGCGACGAAGCGGATCAGCTCCTCCGAGGTCACCTCGGCGCCCTGACGGAGCACGACCGCCGCGGCGACCTCCTGCCCGTGCACCTCGTGCGGGATCCCGAACACGGCGGCCATCGTGACGTCCGGGTGGGCGGCGAGGACCTCCTCCACCTGCCGGGGGTACACGTTGTAGCCGTTGCGGATGATCATGTCCTTCGTGCGGTCGACGATGGTGAGGTACCCGTCGTCGTCCTTCCGCCCGAGGTCGCCCGTGCGGAACCACCCGTCGACGATCGCCTCGGCCGTGGCCTCGGGTCGGTTCAGGTAGCCGTTCATCAGGTTGTGGCCGCGGATCACCAGCTCGCCGATCTCGCCGCGCGGCAGCAGGACGGTGCGGTCGGTGACCTCGGGGTCGGCGATCTCGATGTCGACACCCCAGATCGGCGTCCCGATGGTGCCCGGGCGCGGGGTGGCCCCGACGTGGTTGAACGACGCCACCGGCGAGGTCTCCGTGAGCCCGTACCCCTCGTGGACCGGCGCGTCGAACACCTGCTGGAACCGTTCGAGCACGGCGAGCGGCAGCGATGCCCCGCCGGAGATCGCGTACCGCAGGTGCGGTCGGGCCTCGGACCGGGTCGCGGCGTCGAGCAGCGCGATGTACATCGTCGGGACGCCCATGAAGATCGCCGTGTCGTGCTCGACCATGGCCGCGAGTGCGGCGTCGCCGTCGAACCTCGGCAGCATGACGATCGTCGCGCCGGCGCGGAACCCGGTGTTCATGGTGCAGGTCTGCCCGAAGGTGTGGAAGAGCGGCAGCGCACCGAGCAGGACGTCACCCCGACGCATGTCGAAGGTCGTGAGCAGGCACGTGTTGACCTGTTCGAGCAGGGCGAAGTGGGAGCCCTCGGCGCCCTTCGGCTTCCCGGTCGTCCCGCTCGTGTACAGGATCGTGGCGGTGTCGAACGGGTGGCGCGGGACGTAGGTGTCGAGCGGTTCGCTCATCGCGGCGACGGTCTCGAGTCGGTCCGGAGCGCCCTCGGCGTCCGCCGGGGCGAGCACGCTGAGCACGTCGACGCCGGCGGCTGCCGCCCCGGCGCCACCCTCGCCGAGCAGGGGGGCCGCGCAGACGAGCAGTCGGGCGTCGCTGTCGCGGAGCACGAACTCGATCTCCCCGCGCTTGAGCAGCGCGTGCACCGGCACGACCACGGCGCCGAGCGCGAGGACGGCGTAGTAGACGCGCGGGAAGTCGGCGACGTTCGGCACGAGCATCGCGACGCGGTCGCCCTCACGCACACCGCGCGCGCGGAGGCCGCCGGCGTAGGCGAGGGTCTGCTGCCACAGCTCGGCGTACGTGGTCCGCTGGTCGCCCACGACGACCGCGACGTCGTCCGGGAACCGCGCCGCGGACTCGGCGAGGATCGCGGCGACGGAGGCGGTGGCCTGGGTCGTCCGGGCGCCGTGTGCGGCGCCGGGTGCGGGGTGGCTGCTGGTGGTGGTGCTGGTCATGCCGGCCTTCCGTCTCCCGTGACGAGTTCTCCTCACGGAGCCTACGGCGCTCGGGCCTCCTCGGCCCGGACGCGCGATCTCCGGCGCGCCCCGGCGACCGCGTGTCTGGACGTCGGCTGCACGCAGTGCGCGCAGCGGCTGTGGGCCTGCGCTCACAGCAGGATCGTGTTCAATCGAGACGTCGTGGTGCGGGTCAGGCACCACGGCACGGGCGGCCGGTCTGTGTTCGGGTCACGGATCGGCCGCCGCACCCGGTCCTCGTCCGCGCATCGGGACGAGACCGCTGCGGGACGAGCCGCTCCGCGGCAGTGAGCCGGTGCGTGCCGGACGGGAGGCCCGCAGCCGACCCGCCTCGCGCCTCCCGTCCGCCGGGTGGTCCGGTCGTGAGCGTCGAGACCGGTGACACGGGTCGCCGACCCTCGTCACGTACCCCGCTGCTCCCCGCGCGCCCGGACCGGCTCGGTACTGTCGGGCGGACGAGGTGAGGAGGCTGCGATGACCGAGGACGGCACGCACGGGACGTCCGGGTACTGGTACCCGGACCGGCCGGCGAGGACCGGTGTCGAACTGCTCACCGCGATGCGGCGCTACCGCGCCGCCGAGGTCGCGATGCGCGAGCGCAAGCGCCGGTCGATGGGGATGAACGCGACCGACATGGAGGCGGTCCGCTTCCTGCTGCGCGCCGCGGAGCAGGGCCGCGCGGTGCGGCCGGGCGACCTGACCGCGCACCTCGGGATCACGTCGGCGTCGACCACGGCCGTCGTCAAGCGACTCGTCGCCAGCGGGCACGCCGAACGCCGGCCGGACCCGGCGGACGGCCGCGGCGCCCTGCTGGTCGCGACCGTGCACAGCGACGACGAGGTCCGGTCCGAACTCACCGACGTGCACGCCCGGATGATCGCCGCGGCCGACCGGCTGTCGCCGCAGACGGTGGTCGAGATGCAGGCGTTCTTCGCCGAGGTGATCGACGCGATGGGCGCCGACTCACCCGCGGACGAGGCCGACGGCGCCGCCCGCCCGGGTGCGATGGCCGATATGCGTACGCATCCACTTCGGTAGTTAGACAAACTAGAGAAATCGGAGCAAGCTGGCCCCAGTCGCCGATCGGCGGCGACCCACAGCACGGGAAGGGCCGGCCATGAGCACCATCGACGCGACGCACTCGCAGTTCTCCGAGGTCCGGGAGGCAGCCCGTGGACGGGTCCTCGCCACCCTGGCGACCAGCCTCGGCATCGTCGCCGTGACCGTCGCCACCGCTGCCGTCACCGTCGTCACCCTCGGGGCGTGAGCACGGTGCGCACCGCGAACGACCTCCGCGAACTCCAGCGCCACCCCCACGAGTGGCACCGCCGCGGCCTGCGGCACCCCGACGAGATCGACGCCCTCGTGCACCACCGCACGCACGGCGACGTCCCGCCCGAGCCGACCTACGGCGACTTCTTCCGCGTCGCCTGAGCCCGTCCCACCGAACGGAGCTCCGGGAACTGGTCGTCCCGCCACTCCCCCTCGACCGACACACCGCCCGACGCCGCGGACTCCTCGCGCTCGCGGAGCTCGACCCGTCGGATCTTGCCCGAGATCGTCTTCGGCAGCTGCCCGAACTCGACCCGGCGGACCCGGGCGTACGCCGGGAGCGCGACCCGTGCGTGCTCGAGCACCGCACGAGCGGTCTCGGCCGTCGGCTCCCACCCGGCCGCGAGCGTGACGTAGGCCTTCACGACGTTCAGCCGTGCGTCGTCCGGTGCGGGGACGACGGCGCTCTCGGCCACGGCGTCGTGCTGCAGCAGGGCGCTCTCGACCTCGAACGGCGACACCTTGTAGTCGGAGGACTTGAAGACGTCGTCGGTCCGGCCGATGAAGGTCAGCTGCCCGTCCGCGTCGCGGACCGCGATGTCGCCGGTGTGGAAGAAGCCGTCCCGCATCGCGTCGGCGGTGCGCTCCGGGTCGCCGAGGTACCCGGCCATCAGGTTCGTCGGCCGCTGGGTCAGGTCGAGGCAGACCTCGCCCTCGTCCCCGACGCGCCCGGTCAGCGGGTCGAGCAGCGTCACGGCCACCCCGGGCAGCGGACGACCCATCGCCCCGGGTGTCACCGCCCCACCGGGCACGTTGCCGATGATCGCCGTCGTCTCGGTCTGGCCGTAGCCGTCGCGGATCGTCAGGCCCCAGGCCGCCTGGACACGGGCGATCACCTCGGGGTTGAGCGGCTCGCCCGCGGACACCACCTCGCGCAGCGCGCGCGGCCTCGGTCCGAGGTCGGACTGCAGGAGCATCCGCCAGGCCGTCGGCGGCGCGCAGAACGTGTCGACGCCGGCCTCGTCGAGCTGCGCGAGGAGCCCGGCCGGGTCGAAGCGCGGCGTGTCGTACACGAAGACGGTCGCCTCGGCGATCCACGGCGCGAAGAAGCAGCTCCAGGCGTGCTTGCCCCACCCGGGTGAACTGATGGCCAGGTGCACGTCGCCGGGCCGGAGTCCGAGCCAGTGCATCGTGCTGAGGTGGCCGACCGGGTACGACGCCTGCGTGTGCACGACCATCTTCGGCCGCGAGGTGGTGCCCGACGTGAAGTACACCAGGCAGGGGTCGTCGGTGCTCGTGGTGACCACGGGCCGCACCTCGTCCGCCGGCGCCGGGGTACCGAGGTCGTCCGGGTAGGACGTCCAGCCGTCGACCGCTCCCCCGACCACGATGCGCGACGGAGCACCCGTCACCCGGTCGAACTTCGGCGTCTCCCCGTGGTTCGTGACGACGTGCGCGACGCCGCCGCGGTCGATGCGGTCCTGCAGGTCGACGGTGTCGAGCATGGTCGAGGTCGGCAGGATGACCGCGCCGAGCTTCATCACCGCCAGCATCGTCTCCCACAGCTCGAGCTGGTTGCCGAGCATCAGGAGCACGTGGTCGCCCTTCCGGACCCCGAGCCGGTCCAGGCTCACCGCGAGCCGGTCGGAGCGGGCGGCCATCTCGGCGTACGTCGTGCGCGAGCCGCCGTCCTCGTCGACGATCCACAGCGCCACGCGGTCGTTGCCGCGGGCGACCACGTCGAACCAGTCGGTCGCCCAGTTGAAGGTCCGGCCGAGGTCGGGCCAGCGGAACGCACGTCGGGCGGCCTCGGCACGCTCGGTGTCGTGCTCGTCGAGGACCGCGAGCAGTTCGTCACGGGCGGCGCGGTACACGGCGGTCGGGTTCAGGGAGGACACCGGTCGATCATGCCCCACCGGGCACCCCGCGCGCTCGCAGCGGACGGTCGTCGGTCGCGGGTAGCGTCGTCCTCGTGGACGGTGTCGGTGTGGTGGACGAGTCCGGGCGGCTGCGGCTCCTCGGCAGCGCCGTGGCCGGCGCGGCCTTCGGCGTGGTGCTCGCGGTGCTCGTCGCGTCGTCCTGGCTGACGACCACGACGGCGCTGCTCGTCGGGGTCGGTGTGCCCGCGGGGATCGCCGGTGCGGCCATCGGCGTCCGGACGCAGCTGCGGGCCTGGCGAGCCGCCGGCGGCTACGAGCGATCGGCGGCCGTGCAGCGATGGGTCGCGGAACAGCGCGTGCCACCGGGGGTCACGGCCGACGAGTGGGTCCCGGCGCTGCAGGCGCAGGCCGACCGCGAGGGCGCCGGCTGGGGCAAGATCGTCCTCTGCGTGCTCTGGACCGCGATGACGCTCTCGATGGCGGACCAGCACGGCCCGCTCCTGACGGGGTTGCTCGTCGCGCTCTGGGTCGGGATCGGCGCGTGGTCCGCGCTCTGGGTCGTCCCCCGCGCCCGCGCAGCACGGGCACTGCTCCGTCGCGGGGTCGCGACCGAGCCGTACCCGACGGAGCCCCGACCGACCGAGTCCTGAGCCGGCCCTGCGCCCCGGGGATCGTCACGGGACGTCCGCGGCTGCCGTGACTACGCTCGTCCGCATGCAGAGTCGCACCCTCGGCCGCACCGGCCGCTCCGTGTCCGTCGTCGGCCTCGGCACCTGGCAGTTCGGCGGTGACTGGGGTCCCGTCAGCGAGCAGGACGCCGCCGCCGTGATGGACGCCTCGGTCGAGTCCGGCGTCACCCTCTTCGACACCGCCGACGTGTACGGCGACGGTCGCAGCGAGCAGCTCATCGGGGCATGGCGACAGGCCAACCCCGACGTGCCGCTCACCGTGACGACCAAGATGGGTCGACGCGCCGACCAGGTCCCCGCGAACTACGTCGCGGCCAACTTCCGCGAGTGGGTCGACCGCTCCCGGCGCAACCTCCGGCAGGACACCCTCGACCTCGTGCAGCTGCACTGCCCGCCGACCGCGGTCTTCGAGGACGACGCCGTGTACGACGCCCTCGACGCCCTCGTCGCCGACGGGTCGGTCGCCGCGTACGGCGTCTCCGTCGAGACCGCGGACCAGGCGCTCACCGCGATCGCCCGCCCGCACGTCGCGAGCGTGCAGGTCATCCTCAACGCGTTCCGGCTCAAGCCGCTGGACCGCGTGCTGCCGGCCGCACGGGAGGCAGGGGTCGGGATCCTCGCGCGCGTGCCGTTGGCATCGGGACTGCTCTCCGGGAAGTACACGACCGAGACCACGTTCAGCGAGGGCGACCACCGCAACTACAACCGTCACGGCGAGGCCTTCGACCAGGGCGAGACGTTCAGCGGCGTCGACTTCGCGGACGGCGTGCAGGCCGCCCGGGCGTTCGCGGCGGCGCTGCCCGAGGGCATCTCGGTCCCGCAGGCGGCGCTCGCGTGGATCGTCGCGCAGGACGGCGTCACCGCCGCCATCCCGGGCGCCAGGAACCCCGAGCAGGCCCGCTCGAACGCCGGAGCACCGGACCTGGTCGACGGCGGCGCACTCGACCTCGGCGCCCTCGACAGCACGGTGCACGAGCTCTACGACCGGTGGTTCCGCGCCAACGTGCACGACCGGTGGTGAGCCACCGGCCCGGCACGCGAACCGGCCGGGCCCCGCGGACGGGCGGTGCGCGGACGGCGCCCCGGGGCGTCGTCGTCACGCTCGTCGCGGCGGTGGCCGTCCTCCTGCTCGCCCTCTGCACGGCGCCGGCGGCGGGGACGACCCGCACCGCGCCTCCCTGGCCGGCACCGATCGACCTGCAGACGCGCGCCGAGGCGGCGGGCCTGCGGAACGTCTGGGGCGAACCGCTCGCCGAGCACGTGCACACGCACCTGACGATCCTGGACGGCTCGACACCGGTGACGGTCCCGGGCGACGTCGGGCACTCGTCGCGGGAGCGGTTCGCCGCCGAGCTCCACACCCACGACACCTCCGGCATCCTGCACGTCGAGTCGCCGACCCGGCAGACGTTCACACTCGGGCAGTTCTTCGACGAGTGGGACGTCTCGCTCGGCGCGGGGCACGTCGGCGGGCTGCACGGGGAGCTGACGACCTGGGTCGACGGACACCGGTACCTCGGCAACCCGCGGTCGATCGCGTTGACGAACCGTCGCGAGGTCGTGCTCGTCGTCACCACGATCGGCGAGGTGCCGCACCTGCCGGCGCCGTTCGACTGGCCGCCGCAGTACCGCTGACGGGGGTCGGCACCGGGGTCGGGGGCGGCTCGCGGCCACGCGGCGACGACGTGGTGCCACCGCGTGGCTGCGAGCCGTACGCTGCACCCGTGACGACGATCCGGACCGGTACCGACCTCGCGGCGGTCGAGGACGTCGTCGCGGGCATCGCCGCACACGGCGAGCGCTACCTGTCGCGGGTGTTCACCGACCGCGAGCGCGCCGACTGCGGTGACGACCCCGAGCGTCTGGCCGCCCGCTTCGCCGGCAAGGAGGCCGTGCTGAAGCTGCTGCGACCCGCGCCGGGCGACGCGGTCCCCCCGACGGACGTCGCGGTGGTGCTGGACGCCGCCGGCGCCCCGGTCGTCGAGCTCTCCGGCCGCGCCGCCGAGCTCGCCGCGGCGGTCGGCTGCGGACCGGTCGCGGTGTCGTTGTCACACGAACGGGGGCTGGCGCTGGCGACCGCCGTGGCGCTGTCCCGACGCTGACCGACCCGGTCCCGCGTTCCTTGCGGCGCACGTGCGGGATCACGCACGTGCACGGCGGTTTTCCGGGCCCGCATGCTCCCTATCGTTGCTCGCATGCACCAGGACCCGACCTCCGCACCCGCCCCCGTCGCCCTCGCCGCGCCCGGCGCCGAGCAGGCCGTCCGACGGGCCCTCGCCGACCACGGACACCTCACCGTCGACGCGTCCGACATCGCCTCGATCGCCGACCTGTACGCGCTCGGCCTGACCTCGCACGCCACCGTGAACGTGATGCTCGCGGTGGAGAACGAGCTCGACGTGGAGTTCCCCGACGCCGTGCTGCACCGCTCGACCTTCGCCACGATCGAGTCGATCGCGGCCGCCGCGGAGGCAGCAGCGTGAGCACCCCCGTCCTGGACGACCCGTCGGTCCCAGTCGGCCCGGACACGACCGGAGCGACCACGCCCGTCGAACGCTTCGCCCTCCGCGCCGCACTCGTCGCCGAGGTCGCCGCCCGGCACGCCGACGAGGTCGACCGCGACGCCCGTCCGCCCCGCGAGGCGATCGCGACGATGAAGGAGCACGGCCTCCTGGCGGCCGCCGTCCCGACCGCACTCGGCGGCGAGGGAGCCACCCTCGCCGAGCTCTCGACGATCGCCACGGCCCTCGGGCGGGCGTGCGCCGCGACCGGGATGGTCTTCGCGATGCACCACGGACAGGCGATGGCGCTCTGGCGGCACGGCGGCGTCGGCCTCGGTGTCACCGCGATGACCGAGGCCGTCCTGGCCGGAGCGCTCGTGGCGTCCTCGACGACCGAGAAGGGCATCGGTGGCGACGCGCGCCGGAGCACCTGCGCCATCGAGGTCTCCACCGCTGGTCGCATCCACCTGCACAAGGAGGCGCCCGTCATCTCCTACGCGACCGAGGCCGACGCGGTGTTCGTCACCGCCCGTCGCGACCCCGACGCCGCGCCCTCGGACCAGCGTCTCGTCGTCTGCCTGCCCGAGGACACGACCCTCACGCAGACCTCGACCTGGGACACCCTCGGTCTCCGCGGCACCTGCAGCAACGGCTGGGTGCTCGACGCCGACACCCACGAGGACCGGGTGCTCCGCGACGACTACGCGACGATCTCGGCGCAGACGGTCCTGCCGGTCTCGCACGTGCTGTGGGCGTCGGTCTGGACCGGCATCGCCGCCGGCGCCGCCGAACGCGCCCGGCAGGCCGTGCGGAAGCAGGCGCGGGCCGCGGTCGGGTCGACCCCGCCGGGAGCCCTCCGGCTCGCCGAGCTCCTGGTGGAGCTGCAGACCCTCGCGGACGCGGTCCGCCACGCCGCGGAGCGCTTCGACCGGTCCGCCGACGACGCGACGGTGCTCGGCTCCCCCGCGTACGCACTCGCCGCCAACGCCCTGAAGATCGCCGCATCGGAGCGGGTCGTCGACATCGTGACGACCGCGATGCGCATCGTCGGCATCGCCGGGTTCGCCGCGACCGGGCCGCTGAGCATCGCCCGACACCTCCGGGACGTCCACGGAGCCGCCGTCATGGTGAGCAACGACCGGCTCCTGCAGAACGACGCCGCACTGGCACTCATGAGCGGAGCACTCCTGTGACCATCACCGACCACACCACCACGTCCGACCTCGACGCCGCGCGCGCCGACCTGCGCGGACGTCTGCTCACCGACCGGGTCCTCGTCGACCTCGGCTCCCCCGGGCTCTACGGCCGCACCGGCGTCTTCGAGCGCGTGTACGGCGCGGTCGACGCCGCCGTCGTGCGGAGCCAGGCCGACCTCGACGCCGAGGTCCTGCGCTTCCCGCCGGTCGAGCCGCTCGCCGCGTTCGAGCGGACGGACTACATCGCGTCGTTCCCGGACCTCGCCGCGTCGATCTCCGGCTTCACCGGCGACGACCGGACGCACCGCGCACTGCTGGCCGCCCGGGGTCGCGGCGAGCGCTGGGAGTCGTTCCTCGAGCCCGCCGACCTCATGCTGACCCCGGCCGTCTGCCACCCGCTGTACGGGCTGATCGGCGACACGGTGCCGGCCGGTGGTCGGACGTTCGACATCGTCGGCGACTCGTTCCGCCGCGAGCCCTCGCTCGACCCGATGCGACTGCAGGCCTTCCACATGCACGAGTTCGTGCACGTCGGCACCCCCGAGTCGGCGAAGGCGCACCGCGACGGCCGCATCCCGGGCATGCGCGCCCTGCTCGAGTCCTTCGGCCTGGCGATCGACGTCGTCCCGGCGAACGACCCGTTCTTCGGTCGGGTCGGCCAGATGCTCGCCCGGAACCAGGTCGAGCAGTCGCTGAAGTACGAGTTCGTCACCCCCGTGTACGGGCCCGAGCACGAGGCGACGGCGATCTCGTCGGCGAACCTGCACGAGGACCACTTCGGCACGTCGTTCGGTCTCCGCACCGCCGACGGCGAGGTGGCCCACAGCGCCTGCACCGCGTTCGGCCTCGAGCGCATCACGACCGCCCTGTTCGCCGCGCACGGCACCGACCCGGACCGCTGGACGACCGACGTCCGCGCGGCCCTGGCGCTGTGACCACCCACCACGGCTGGTCGGGGTCGCCTGCGCTGCGCCTCGCCGTGCAGCTCCCGCCGACCGCACGCGCCGGCGTGGTCCTCTGCCCGCCGCTCGGGCAGGAGGGCGTCATCGCCTACCGCACGCTGCGGCTGCTGGCGGACGGCCTGGAGGCCCGTGGCGTGGCCTCGGTGCGCTACGACCCGTCCGGACGTGGGGACTCCGCGGACGACGGCGACCCCGACGCGCAGGTCCGGTCCGCTCGCGCCGCCGCGGCGGTGCTGCGCCGGTCGGGGGTCGAGCGCATCGCGTTCGTGGGTCTCGCCTCGGCAGCCCTGGTCGCGGCCGCCGCCGTCGGTGACGACGACGCCCTGGTCGTCTGGGACGCCCCGGCGTCCGGACGGGCCTGGCTGCGACGGCAGCGGGCGCTCGCGACGATCACGATCGGCCCCGACCGGATCGTGGACGGGGTCGAGTCGCTCGTGGGCATCGACCTCGGACCCGCCGAGACCGCCGTCGTCGGCGCCCTGGCGTACGCGCCACGCTCCGCGACGACGGTCGCCGTCGTCCGCCCTGGTGCCGTCCCGCCGCGCGGACTCGGCCCGGTCGAGGTCCTCGAGGTGGACGGCACCGCCGAGCTCCTCGACGGCACGAGCATCGACGCCCGGATCCCGGCGGACGCCGTCGACGCCGTGGTCGGTCGGCTGGACGCCTGGGCACCCGCCACCGCTGCTCCGACGACCCCGCCCGCGCTCGACGAGGTGCTGGACGTCGACGACCGCGTGTCCGAGCGGGTGCTCCGCATCGGCCCGGACGGGCTCTTCGCCGTCGAGACCGTGTCCTCCGCCCAGGACGAGGACGCCCCGGTGGTGCTGCTCCACAACGGCGGCGCCGAGCACCGGACCGGCGCCGTCGACTACCAGGTCGCCCTCGCGCGGACGCTGGCCCGTGACGGCGCCCGCGTCGTGCGCGTCGACCGGCGGGGTACCGGGGAGAGCTCGGACGTGCGCGCCGACGAGGACGCCTTCCTGTTCGCGCAGGAGTGGGTCGACGACCAGCACGAGGTGGTCGCGGCGTTGCGGGTCCCCTCCGAGCGGCTCGCCATCGTCGGCATGTGCGCCGGTGCGTGGCTCGCCGGCCGCGCGGTCGACGAGCACCCGCGGCTCGTGGTGGAGATCAGTCCGAACGACTACCGCCGCACGCCCGCGGCTCCGGGCTCGTACGCCGGGTCCGCGCAGGCGGTGGCCGACGCGTCCCGGCTCCGTCGCGCGCTCCGCGCTCCCTACAACCGCCTCGTCCCGGCGCGGGTCCGCGACGCGATCGCCCGCCGCGGGGCGCTCGGCGGCGTCGTCGGCCACCTCGGCCCGATCGTCGAGCACGGCACTGACGTCGTCGTGGTCGCGGCGCCGGAGGACATCGAACGCTTCGAGCGGTACGGCGGCCGTCGCGCCGTCCGCCGCTGGGGTGCGAAGGTCTCGGTCGTGGAGGTCCCGGACGGCGACCACGCGCTGTTCTCGCCGGCGATGCGACGCGCGGTGGTGACCGAGGTGCGGTCCCGCATCGCGGAGACGTTCCCCGCCGGGGCAGTGGCGGGCTGAGCAGGGCCGCGCTCGCACGGCCGCGCTGGGGGCGCGGCGCCGTCGGACGACCGCTGCGGAACGGCCCGACCCGTCAGGCCGGTGCGGAGGTGAGTCCGAGGAACGCCGCCACGGCACCGGGGTGCTCGACGTGTGCGAAGTGCCCGCAGTCGTCGAGCACGGCCGTCCGGGCTCCCGGCACCAGGCCGCGCAGGTCGTCGAGGTCGGACACCCGGGCGAAGACGTCCCCGCGGCCGAGCACCGCAGTCACCGGGCAGCCGACCGAGCGCCAGCGGTCGACGTCGTAGCCGGCGGCGTCCCGGGCGGCAGCCGTGAAGCGCTCGGGCCGGAACTCGTCGACGAAGGCGTCGAGGACACTCGGGTCCAGTCGACGGACGTGCGCGAACACGGGTGCGGCGACGAGCGGCAGGAGTCCGACGCGGGCGGTGCCACGGAGGATCGCCCTCGCCCGACGACCCGTCACGAGGAGCCCGGCCCGCAGCAGCGTGAACGCGGGGAGGGACGCGAGCGCACGCCAGGGTCGGCCGGAGGCCCGCACGGTCGCGATCGTCGTGCCCGACACGAGCCCGAGCGACCCGACGCGCTCGGGAGCGACCACGGCGAGGTGGAGCGCGACGAACGCGCCCATCGAGTGCCCGACGACGTCGACCGACCCCACGGCGAGGGCGTCGAGGACCTCCAGCAGCACGCGGACGCCGTCGTCCACGGTGAACGGCCCCGCGGGCGCCGGCGAGGACCCCCACCCGGGCAGGTCGACGAGCACGAGACCCCGCGCGCCGACACCACCGGCGGCGGCCAGCAACGGCGTCCAGGTCGTCCACGACCCCGCCACGCCGTGGAGCAGCAGCACCGGGTCGGCACCGGGACGGTGGTGCACCACCACGGGCCCGCTGCCGGTGGGCACCGTGGTGCGTCGGAGCGACCACGCGGCGGCCGCGTCGGTCACCGGCCAGGGTGCGTAGGGGCTCGCGGGGACGGTCAGGCGACCGGGACCGGCGCGGTGCACGCGGCGAGACGGTCGAGCGCCTCGCGGTACTCGGCGACGTCGCGCTGCAGCCCGGGCTCGGTGATGATCGACGCCTTGATGCGACCGTGCACGTCGATGACGAACGTCGCGCGGGTCGCGAAGCCCTTCTTGTCGAGGAACACGCCGTACTCCTTCGACACCGCGCCGTGCGGCCAGAAGTCGGCGAGCAGCTCGAAGTCGTAGCCGTGCGTCTCGGCGAACGAGCGGAGCGTGGCCTTCGAGTCGACGGAGATGCCGATCAGCTCGACCCGCTGGTCCTCGAACATCGCGATGTTGTCCTGCAGGGTGCAGAGCTCGTTCGTGCAGCCGGACGAGAACGCCAGCGGGAAGAAGACGAGGGCGACCGGGCGGACGCCACGGAAGTCGCTGAGGCGGACGTGCTCGCCGAACTGGTTCGGGAGCTCGAAGTCCGGCGCGAGGGAGCCGATCTCCAGGGCCATCGGTGCGCTGCTTCTTCCTCGGGCGTGGGGTGTGCCCGTGTCGCGTGCGCACGTGCGGGTCGTCCGTGCACGATCGGCAATCGTACGCCGACCGCACCAGGACGCAAGTACCACCTGCACGACACCATCAGCGAAGGCGTCGGTCGTGGGGCCTAAGGTGGTGTGGGCTCCGACCGGTCGTGACCCGACCATCGGTGGCCCCCATGTCCACCACCACGAGAACGAACGAGGTCAAGGGTGACGGTGAACGACCAGGACCCGCGCAGCACCGCAGGGACCGACCAGGACCCGGAGGAGACCGCAGAGTGGCGTGAGTCGCTCGACGGACTCGTCGCGACGCACGGCCACCAGCGGGCCCGCGAGATCATGCAGAGCCTGCTGAAGCGCTCGAACGAGCTGCACCTCGGCGTGCCGATGGTCCCGACGACCGACTACGTCAACACGATCGCGCCCGAGGACGAGCCGGAGTTCCCCGGTGACGAGGAACTCGAGCGCCGCTACCGCCGGTGGATCCGGTGGAACGCCGCGATCACCGTGCACCGCGCCCAGCGCCCCGGCGTCGCGGTCGGTGGGCACATCTCGACGTACGCGTCGAGCGCCGCGATGTACGAGGTCGGCTACAACCACTTCTTCCGCGCGCAGGACCACCCGTCCGGCGGTGACCAGGTCTTCTTCCAGGGCCACGCCTCCCCCGGCATGTACGCCCGCGCCTACATGGAGGGCCGCCTCAGCGAGGACCAGCTCGACGGCTTCCGCCAGGAGAAGTCGCACGCGGGCGGTGGACTGTCGTCCTACCCGCACCCGCGCCTCATGCCGCACTTCTGGCAGTTCCCGACCGTGTCGATGGGCATCGGCCCGATCAACGCGATCTACCAGGCCCAGCAGGCCAAGTACCTGTCCAACCGCGGCATCAAGGACGCCTCCGACCAGCAGGTCTGGGCGTTCCTCGGCGATGGCGAGATGGACGAGGTCGAGTCGCGCGGGCAGCTGCAGGTCGCGGCGAACGACGGGCTCGACAACCTGAACTTCGTCATCAACTGCAACCTCCAGCGCCTCGACGGACCCGTCCGCGGCAACGGCAAGATCATCCAGGAGCTCGAGGCGTTCTTCCGCGGCGCGGGCTGGAACGTCATCAAGGTCGTCTGGGGCCGCGAGTGGGACGACCTGCTCGCCCGCGACACCGAGGGCGCGCTCCTCAACCTGATGAACGCGACGCCGGACGGCGACTACCAGACCTACAAGGCCGAGAACGGCGCCTACGTCCGCGAGAACTTCTTCGGGCGCGACCCGAAGGCGCTCGAGCTCGTCGAGGGCTACACGGACGACCAGATCTGGAACCTCAAGCGCGGCGGGCACGACTACCGCAAGGTCTACGCCGCGTTCAAGGCCGCGACCGAGCACAAGGGCCAGCCGACGGTCATCCTGGCGAAGACGGTCAAGGGCTACGGCCTCGGCCCGAGCTTCGAGGGGCGCAACGCGACCCACCAGATGAAGAAGCTCACGCTCGACAACCTCAAGCAGTTCCGCGACGAGATGCGCATCCCGATCTCCGACGCACAGCTCGACGAGGACCCCTACACCCCGCCGTACTACCACCCCGGTCACGACGACGAGGCGATCCAGTACATGCACGAGCGTCGCCGCGAGCTCGGCGGGTACGTGCCGGAGCGTCGGACGAAGTACACGCAGTTCACGCTGCCGGAGGAGTCGAAGTACCAGGTCGTGAAGAAGGGCTCCGGCAAGCAGGAGGTCGCCACGACGATGGCGTTCGCCCGCCTGCTGAAGGACCTGCTCCGCTCCCCGGACTTCGGCAACCGCGTGGTGCCGATCATCCCGGACGAGGCGCGCACGTTCGGCATGGACGCCTACTTCCCGACCGCGAAGATCTACAACCCGAACGGCCAGCACTACACGTCGGTCGACCGCGAGCTGCTCCTGGCCTACAAGGAGAGCCCGCAGGGCCAGATCATCCACGTCGGCATCAACGAGGCGGGCGCCCTCGCGGCCTTCACCGCCGTCGGGTCCTCGTACTCGACGCAGGGCGAACCGCTCATCCCGGTCTACGTCTTCTACTCGCAGTTCGGGTTCCAGCGCACCGGCGACGCGATCTGGGCCGCCGGTGACCAGATGGTCCGCGGCTTCATGATCGGTGCCACCGCAGGGCGCACCACGCTGACCGGCGAGGGCCTGCAGCACGCCGACGGTCACTCGCCGCTCCTCGCGGCGACGAACCCGGCGGTCGTGTCCTACGACCCGGCCTACGGCTACGAGATCGGGCACATCGTCCGGTCCGGCCTCGAGCGCATGTACGGGACGAACGAGGACGGCTCGCCGTCCCACGACGACCCGAACGTCATGTACTACCTGACGGTCTACAACGAGCCGCTCGTGCAGCCCGCCGAGCCCGAGGGCGTCGACGTCGAGGGCATCGTCAAGGGCATGTACCTGCTCAAGCCGAGCGAGCACGACGGCCCGAAGGCCCAGCTGCTCGCGTCCGGCGTCGCGGTGCCGTGGATCCTCGAGGCGCAGCAGCTCCTCGCCGAGGACTGGGGCGTGTCCGCCGACGTCTGGAGCGTCACGAGCTGGGGCGAACTCACCCGTGACGGTCTCGACGCCGAGCAGCAGGCGTTCCTCAACCCGAACGAGCAGCCGCGCACCCCGTACGTGACCGAGCGCCTGCTCGGCACCGAGGGGCCGGTCGTGGCGGTGAGCGACTTCATGCACGCCGTGCAGGAGCAGATCCGTCCGTTCGTCCCGACCGACTACGCGACGCTCGGTGCCGACGGCTTCGGCTTCTCGGACACCCGTCCGGCGGCACGCCGCTTCTTCCACATCGACGGTCCGTCCGTCGTGGTGCGGACGCTGCAGCAGCTCGCGAAGCAGGGCAAGGTCGACCACGCCGTCGTCCAGCAGGCGATCGACAAGTACCGCCTGCACGACGTCAACGCCGGCACGACCGGCAGCGCGGGCGGAGAGGCCTGATCCGCCGGTGAGCACACCCCGCACCGACGCTGCCGTGGGCCAGGAGAGGGACCGCGAACGCGCGCTCTCCTGGCTCCGGCAGGTGTCGGGCGAACTCTCGACCGCCACGATCAAGCGGCTCGAGGACACCCTGCCCTGGTACAGCGAGATGCCCCCGGGGCGCCGGTCCGCCGTGGGCCTCGTCGCCCAGGCGGGGATCACCTCGTTCATCTCCTGGCTCGAGGGCACCGCGTCGACCCCGTGGATCGCCGCCGCCGACGTCTTCGGGTCCGCCCCGCGTGAGCTCCTGCGTTCGGTGAGCCTGCAGCAGACGCTGCAGCTCATCCGCGTCGTGGTGACCGTGGTCGAGGAGCGCGCGAAGGACGACGAGATGCTCCAGGAAGCGATCCTGAAGTACTCGCGGGACATCGCCTTCGCAGCGGCCGACGTCTACGCCCGCGCCGCCGAGGCCCGCGGCCTGTGGGACGCCCGGCTCGAGGCACTGGTCGTCGACTCGATCCTGTCGGGCGAGTACGACGACGAGCTGCCCTCCCGCATCGCCGCGCTCGGCTGGCACGGCCACGGCGAGGTCGCGGTGCTCGTCGGGAACGCTCCGAAGCAGCTCGAGGTCGACCAGATCCGCCGCACCGCGCGCCACATGGACGCCGACGTGCTCATCGGCGTGCAGGGCTCTCGGCTCGTGGTCGTCATCGGGCGGGCCACCCCGCGTGACGACGTCCCCGAGGGCGAGGAGCCGGTGTCCTTCACCGCCATCGCCCAGGCCCTCGAACCGTCGTTCGGCGAGGGGCACCTGGTGCTCGGCAACGAGGTCCCCGGGGTCGTCGACGCCTCGACCAGCGCGAAGGGCGCCCTCGCCGGGTTCGCCGTCGCACGGGCGTGGCGCGGTGCTCCCCGTCCGGCACTCGCCGACGACCTGCTGCCGGAGCGGGCCCTGGCGGGTGACCCGCTCGCTCGGTCGGCACTGGTGCAGCGCATCTACGTCCCCCTCAAGGACCAGTCGACCGAGCTCCTGCAGACGCTCTGGTGCTACCTCGACACCGGCCGGTCGCTCGAGGCGACGGCGCGCGAGCTGTTCGTGCACCCGAACACCGTGCGCTACCGGCTCCGCCGCGTCGCCGACGTCATCGGGTGGGACGCCACCCACGCGCGTGACGCCCTGATCGTGCAGTCGGCGCTCATCCTCGGCGCGATGTCCGAGTCGAACGCCGGTCGACGGCGCCTGCCGCCGCGTCGCTGACCCGACGGTAGGGATCGCACAACGTCCCCGCCGGATCGCTGTCGGATGTCCACACGGGCCGACGGCGGCGCGGCGACGAGGATTGACCGGTGATCGTCGTCGTCGCGCCCGGACAGGGCTCCCAGACCCCCGGCTTCCTCGCCCCCTGGCTCGAGGACTCCGCCGTCCGTGACCGCGTCGGAGCGTGGTCCGAGGCGATCGGCGTCGACCTCGTCGAGCACGGCACGAACTCCGACGCGGACACCATCAAGGACACCGCCCTCGCGCAGCCGCTCATCGTGGCTGCCGGGCTCGTCACCGCCGACGCCCTGCTCGCCGACGGCCGTCGTGCCCTGGTCGGTGGCGTCGCCGGACACTCGGTCGGCGAGTTCACCGCCGCCGGTGTCGCCGGGATCCTCGAGCCGACCGACGCCGTCGCGCTGGTCGCCGAGCGCGGCCGGGCGATGGCGGACGCCGCAGCGCTGGAGCCGACGTCGATGGCCGCCGTGCTCGGCGGCGACGCCGACGCGGTCGCCGCAGCCCTCGAGCAGCACGGGCTCGTGCCGGCCAACCACAACGGCGGCGGCCAGACCGTCGTCGCCGGTCCCGCCGACGCCGTCGCAGCACTGGCCGCCGATCCGCCGGCTCGCGCCCGGGTCGTGCCGCTCGCCGTCGCCGGCGCCTTCCACACGCGGTACATGGCCCCCGCGGTCGACCGGGTCGCACCGGTCGCGGCCGGGGCGTCGGTGCAGGACCCGACGCTGCCGATCTGGACGAACGCCGACGGATCGCGCGTGGACGACGGCCGACGGTTCGTCGACCTGATGGTCCGCCAGATCGCGAGCCCCGTGCACTGGGACGCCGTCATGGCGTCCTTCTCCGCCGCCGGTGTCACCGGCATCATCGAACTCGCGCCGGCGGGCGCGCTCGTCGGGCTGGCCAAGCGTGGCCTGCGCGGCACGCCCACCGTCGCCGTCAAGACCCCCGACGACCTGCCCGCCGCCGTCGAGCTCCTCGAGCAGGACGCGCGCGCAGCAGCCGTCCCGGACGATCAGCCGGTGGGCGAGCAGCCCGCAGGCGAGGAAGCAGACGCAACCGCATGACCGACGCCACCACGCCGTCCCCCGCAGCCGACGGGACCGACGCGCCCCGCGCCTCCCGTCCGGTGCTGCAGCAGCGTCGCGGCCACGAGTACACCCGCATCATGGCGTTCGGTGCCGCCCGCGGTGAGCACGTCGTGCCGAACGAGGACCTCGTCGGTCCGATCGACTCCTCCGACGAGTGGATCCGCCAGCGCACCGGCATCGTGACGCGCAAGCGTGCCGGCGCCGACGTCGAGGCGGTCGACCTCGCCGAGGCCGCGGCGCGCGAGGCCATCGAGAAGGCCGGCATCACGCCCGAGCAGGTCGGCGTCGTGCTCGTCAGCACCGTCACCCACACCGTGGCGACGCCGTCGATGGCGTCGTTGCTCGCGGAGCGCATCGGCGCGACGCCCGCGGCGGCCTACGACGTCAGCGCGGCCTGCGCCGGCTACGCGTACGGCATCGCCCAGGCCGACTCGTTCATCAAGTCCGGGCTCGCCGACCACGTGCTGGTCGTCGGGGCCGAGAAGCTCAGCGACGTCGTCGACCCGACCGACCGCTCGATCTCGTTCCTGCTCGGTGACGGTGCGGGTGCCGCGATCGTCGGCCCGAGCGACTTCCCCGGCATCGCCCCGACGATCTGGGGCTCGGACGGCTCGAAGTGGGACGCCATCGGCATGACGGCGACGTACAACGAGTGGGCCGCCGGAGCCCCGCGTCCCACGATGCGCCAGGCCGGTCAGACGGTGTTCCGCTGGGCCGTCTGGGAGATGGTCAAGGTCGCGCGGCAGGCGCTCGAGACCGCTGGCGTCCGTCCGGAGGACCTCGCCGCGTTCGTGCCGCACCAGGCGAACATCCGCATCATCGACGAGTTCGCCAAGCAGCTCGGCCTGCCCGAGACGGTGACGATCGCCCGCGACATCACCACCACCGGCAACACCTCCGCCGCGAGCATCCCGCTCGCCACGCACCGCCTGCTCGAGGAGCACCCCGAGCTCTCCGGCGGTCTCGCGCTGCAGATCGGCTTCGGTGCCGGTCTCGTGTTCGGCGCGCAGGTCGTCGTCCTCCCCTAGTCCCCCATCCCGGCTCGGCTCCGGGCACCCGTACCACTCGTGCCCTAGGCTGGTCCACGGTCAAACGACACCCCCCTCAAGGAGAACACCCATGGCCCTGTCCAACGAAGAAGTCCTCGCCGGCCTGGCCGAGCTGATCAACGACGAGACCGGCATCGCGACCGACACCGTCGCCGCCGACAAGTCGTTCACCGACGACCTCGACATCGACTCGATCTCGATGATGACCATCGTCGTGAACGCCGAGGAGAAGTTCGACGTGAAGATCCCGGACGAAGAGGTCAAGAACCTCAAGACCGTGGGCGACGCCGTCGACTACATCACGAAGGCCCAGGCCTGACGCGAGCTTCCTGAGCGCCGCGGACCGCGCACATCCCGCGGGCCGCGGCGCTCACCTCGTCCACCAGCGGTGGAGCTCCCACCGGCGCTCGACCACACCGGACGGGCGCCCACCGGCGCTCGACCACACGGACGGGCGTCCACCGGCGCTCGACCAGTCCACACGAAAGACACGTCGTTCCATGACCAAGAAGACCGTCGTCGTCACCGGGATCGGTGCGATCACACCCCTCGCCGCGACCGCCCCGGAGACCTGGGACGCGCTGCTCGCCGGCGGGTCCGGCATCACCCGCATCGAGGACGAGCGCTACTCGTCGCTCGAGATCCCCGTCGAGTTCGCCGGCCAGGCACGCCGCTTCCTCACGGACCAGCTCACGCGCCCGGAGACCAAGCGCCTCGACCCCTCCTCGCAGCTGTCGCTCGTCGCCGCTCGTGAGGCCTGGGCCGACGCCGGCATCGACCCCGAGACCGTCGTCCCCGAGCGCCTCGTCGTCGACTGGGCGACCGGCATCGGCGGCGTCAACACGCTCCTCGACGCCTGGGACACCCTGCGCGAGAAGGGTCCGCGTCGCGTCATGCCGATGACGGTCCCGATGCTCATGGCGAACGGCCCCGCCGCCGCCATCGAGATGGAGTTCGGCGCGCGCGGCGGTGCCCGCACGTACCTCTCCGCCTGCGCCTCGTCCACCGAGTCGCTGGCCGAGGCCTACCGCCACATCGCCGACGGCGACGCCGACATCGTCATCACCGGTGGCGCCGAGGCCGCACTGCACCCGCTGCCCCTCGCCGCGTTCGCCGCGATGCAGGCACTCTCGCGACGGAACGACTCCCCCGAGACGGCCTCGCGTCCGTACGACGTCACGCGCGACGGCTTCGTGCTCGGCGACGGCGCCGCAGCGCTCATCCTCGAGTCGAAGGAGCACGCGGAGGCCCGCGGCGCGACGATCTACGCCGAGGTCGCCGGTGCCGGGATCACCTCGGACGCCTTCCACATCACCGCGCCGGACCCCGAGGGCAGCGCCGCCGCCCGCGCGGTCATCACGGCGCTCGAGCACGCCGACGCCGCCCGCGAGGACGTCGTCCACGTCAACGCCCACGCCACCTCGACCCCGGTCGGCGACGTGGCCGAGTACCACGCGATGCGCCGCGTCTTCGGCGACCACCTCGACAACGTGGTCGTCTCGGCCACCAAGGCGTCGACGGGGCACCTGCTCGGCGGTGCCGGTGCGATCGAGGCCGCGTTCACGGTCATGGCGCTGCACCAGCGCGTCGCGCCGCCGACGATCAACCTGACCGAGCAGGACCCGGAGATCGTGATGGACGTCGCGACCGCGCCGCGCGAGCTGCCCGCAGGCGACCTGCTCGCGGTGAGCAACTCGTTCGGGTTCGGCGGGCACAACGCCGTGGTGGCGTTCCGCACGGCCTGATCCGTCGTCGCCGACCCGTCGTCGGCCTGGAGGCCCGTCCTGCGTCCGCAGGGCGGGCCTCCGTCCGTCACGGGCTGGGTCCCGCCCCTCGGCCGCCGGTGCCCGGGCCGTTCCGGTCCCACGACCTGCCGCCCATGTTCCGCGACGACGGCGTGTCCTGCGACCGGGACGTCCGCAGGCGGCACGTCGTGCGACCTGAACGAGGCCAAGGGCACAGCTCCTCGACGACAGGCGTGCCGCACGCGGGGACGACGGACGCCGCCGACTCCGGAGGGAGCGGGCGGCGTCCGAGTGGTGCGGAGGGCGCGGGCGGGGTCAGCCGACGCGGTGCAGCCAGACGACGGGGTTGCCCTCGGCGGCGTGCCGGAAGGGCTCGAGCTCGTCGTCCCAGGCCTGCCCGAGGGCGAGACGGAGTTCGCGGTGGAGTTCGAGGGCGTTGCTGCCGGCGACCTCCATGGCGTAGCGCACACGGTCCTCGGGGACGACCATGTTGCCGGACACGTCGGTCTGCGCGAAGAAGACGCCGAGGTCGGGCGTGTGCATCCACCGCCCGCCGTCGGACTGCGCGGTCGGTTCCTCGGTGACCTCGTAGCGCAGGTGCTCCCACCCGCGCAGGGCAGAGGCGATCGCCGCACCGGTGCCGACCTGGCCCGTCCACGTGAACTCCGTCCGGCGGGAGCCGTCGAGTGCGGGCTGGTCGAGCCACGAGAAGTTCACGGCGCGGCTCATCGCGCGACCGGCCGCCCATTCGACGTGCGGGCAGAGCGCGCGTGGTGAGGAGTGCACGTACAGCACCCCTGTCGTCGTTCCGTTCACGATTCCTCCGCTTCGTCAGGTGCGACTTCCCCATCGACCTGTGGTGCGGAGTCCCGGTAGCGGAACCATCGGTATCAGATTGTGATGTCCCTGCGGACACGCCCATTATGCAGCGTCCGCGCTGGGAACGCCACACCCGGCGCGCAGACCGCGCGGGCGGACCGGGCGGGCCTCAGTGCAGGACGGCGCCCTGCTCGTCGACGGGGTGCCGCTCTCCCGCGGTGAGTGCGACCGGGAGGCGGTTCTCCTCCGGGGGCACCGGGCAGGCGTACTGGTACGAGAACGCGCAGGGCGGCAGGACGAGCCGGTCCCAATCGAGCACGACCTCGGCCGCGCCGTCGGGCTCGGGCAGGTACAGGAAGCGTCCCATCGAGTACGAGCTGCCCGGGTCGCCCTCGGGCAGGGCGCTGGTGGTGTCCTGCACGATGAGCTGCAACCGCGGCCGGCCGTGGAACGGCGCGGACCGCACCGCGGTGAGCCGCACGGGAACGTCGTCCACCGTGGTCTCGATCGTCCCGGCGGCGGGCAGGGGGTCGCCGGCGGCGTCGGTGAGGTGACCGGGTGCCTCCTGACCGGACCAGGGTTCGTACCTGCCGGCCGTGACCCACCCGCCCGGCCGCGGCGCGAACCGCGCGATGCGTGCGAAGCGGGAGACCGCGTCGGAGGCCGGGTCCCAGACGCGGAGCGTGGAGCCGTGCACCGTGCCGGCGAGCCCGTCGGCGAAGGCGACGGTCGACGGCACGACGGCGGTGTCACCGGCGACCAGCACCGTGCCGTCCACCGGGACGCCGTCGACCACGACGCCGTCCGCCGCCGCGGCGGTGACGGTGAGACCGCCGGGGACCGGCGCCCACTGCCCGGCGACCGGCCACACGGGCTGCGGGCGGTCGACGTGCTGCGCGTTCACCAGGGCGAGCGGGCCGCGCGCGCTGCGGGCCCAGGCATCGCGGGCCGCGACGTGCTCGGCCAGGTCCGGGTCGACCGTGCTCACGACTGCTCCTGGCGGGGGTAGATGACCTTCTGCACGATGATGATCACCGACGCGGCGACCGGCACGGCGACGAGCGCCCCGAGGACCCCGCCGATCGTGCCACCGGCGACCGCGGCGATGACCACCAGGGCGCCCGGCACCTGCACCGCGCGCGACATGATGCGCGGGGAGATGAGGTACGCCTCGACCTGCATGTAGACGAGGTAGTAGATCGCGGCCGCGAGCGCCGTGGCCGGCGAGGCGAACAGGCAGAGCAGGGAGATGACGACCGCCGCGGCGAGGGTGCCGACGAGCGGGATGAGCGAGCCCAGGAACGCGAAGGTCGCCAGCAGCACGGGCAGCGGTGCACCGATGATGAGCAGGAACACGAGGCTGAGGATGCCGTTGATCAGCGCCTGGCTGATCTGTCCGACGACGTAGCGGCCGACGGCCTGGGTGATCTGCTCGCTGACGTCGACGAAGTTCTGCCGACGTGTCGCCGGCACGAAGCGGTAGGCCATCGACTTCAGGCCCCGCATCGACGCCAGGAAGTACAGCATCAGGATGATGACGATGATCGCGCCGGTCAGGCCGGACAGGATGCCGCTGCCGACCGCCAGGATCCCGCCACCGAGGCTGAGGAGGTTGCCCGGGTCCTCCACGAAGGACTGCAGCGACTCCAGCGCGTGGTTGACGTCGACGGCGCCGGCGAACTGCTGTGACAGGTCCTGGACCCACTCCTGCTGCGAGATGTCCTGGACGATCTCCGGGAAGTTCTGGACGAGGTTCGTCGCCTGCTGGATGAGGATCGGGACGACCGCGAACACGACGCCGGCGAAGGCGGACAGGACACCCACGACGACGATCGTGATCGCCGACCAGCGCGGGATGAACCGTTCGAGGAAGGACACCAGCGGGTCGATGCCCAGCGACAGGAAGAGCGCGACGCCGATGTAGACCAGGACCGTGCTGAGCTGCTGGACGATCACGCCGGCCAGCAGGGCGATGAGCACGCCCAGGGCTCCCATGAAGCCGATGCGGAACGCGTTCACGCGCACGCCGGTGCCGACGCGGGTCGCCTCGAACGTCACGTTCGGGGTCGGCGCGTGGTCGTCGGGGGTCTCACGTCGTCGCGGCAGGTGCACGTAGGGCGGGCGGGACTTGAACCCGCGATCGTTCGGTTATGAGCCGAGTGCCTTGACCAGCTTGGCTACCGCCCCTCGTCGGGGACCGTCAGGCCACCGACTCCCCACGATACAGCGACTCGAACGTCGCGAGCGTGCGGTTGATGTCGTGTGCCTCGATCATGGCCAGGCTGCGCTCCCGCATCGCCTCGTAGTCGTCGTCGGACGCCTGCAGCACCTGTGCGAGCTTCGCAGCGAGGTCCTGCACGTCGCCCGGCGTGAAGAGGTACCCGTTGCCGTCGATGAGGTGCGGCAGTGCCATCGAGTCCGCGGCGACCACCGGCAGTCCGGACGCCATAGCCTCGAGGGACGAGATGCTCTGCAGCTCGGCGGTGGACGGCATCGCGAAGACGGTGCCGTTCGTCAGCGCCTGGCGCTTCGCCTCGTCCGACACGAAGCCGGCGAAGCGCACCCGGTCCTCGAGTCCGAGTTCCTGCACGAGCGTCTTCAACTTCGGGATCATCTCGCCGCCACCGACGATGGTGAGCGTCGCGTGCAGCTCACTCGGCAGCAGTGGGAGCGCCCGGACGAGCACGTCGAGGTTCTTCTCCGGCGCGACCCGGCCGACGAACACGATGTCGTTCCCCGCGGGGCGACCGCTGCGGGCGCTGTAGCGCGACGCGTCGATGCCGCACGAGATCGCGAGGACCTGCTGCCCGGCGATGGCCTCGCGGAGGTAGTCCGCGGCCAGCACCGTCGGCGTCGTGATGGCGTCGGCGAGCCGGTAGGTCTTGGCGGCGTCGTTCCACGCGATCTTCAGCGCGATCGGCAGCGTGCGACGGCCGAACGGGACGTACTCGAGCAGGTTCTCGGGCATGAAGTGGTTGGTGCCGACGATGCGGATGCCGCGCTCGTGGGCCTCCTGCACGATGCCGCGCCCGATGACGATGTGCGACTGGATGTGCAGCACGTCCGGCTGGACGGCGTCGAGGATCGGACCCGTCCACTTGCGGACGCTCCACGGCCACACGAAGCGGAGCCACGCGTGCCACGGCCACTTGTACGACTTCAGCCGGTGGACGGTGAGGACGACGCCGCGGTGCTCCTCGTCGAACGTGCCGTGGTGGGCGCTCGACGCCGGGGCCACGACGTGGACCTCGTGGCCGCGCTCCGCGAGCCCGACGGCGAGCTGCTCGGCGAAGGTCGCGGCGCCGTTGACGTCCGGCGGGAAGGTGTCGGCCGCGATCATGACGCGCAGCGGTCGGGACCCGCCCGTCGCACCCGTCGACTCGGCGGTGGCGGTGGTGGCGTCCTCTGACACGGCTGGCATCGTCCTCTCGTGGGCGGTTGCTGGTCGGGCCTCGACGGTACCGCACGGGCCCGAGCGCCCGCGTCAGCCGCGCGGACGACGCCGATGGCCGACAGCGACCACCGACGCCGTCAGCGACCGCGGACGCGACCGACGACGCCGACCGCGGTCAGCGCCGCGTCTCGGGGTGGTGCTTCGCGAGCAGGAACACACCCGTGATGGCGATCACCGCAGCGACCAGGAAGCCGACCACCGCGATCCACGGCGCCCCGGCAGCCTCGCCGAGCACGATCACGCCGATGCCCACGGCGACGATCGGGTCGATGACGGTGAGGCCGGCGATCACCAGGTCGGCGGACCCGCTCGAGTACGCGTTCTGCACGAAGTACCCGCCGAGCACCGCGGCGACGATCACCCCGACGACGGCGATCGCGGTCAGCCAGTCGAACGTGCCGTGCAGGAACCGGTTCAGCACGACCTTGGCCAGCGTCGCGACGAAGCCGTAGAGCACCCCGGCCACGACGATGTAGTACATGGCGCTCGCCCGCTTCGCCGCGAAGCGGAACGACAGGAACACGGCCACCAGGACGATCGCCAGCACCACCAGGATCGTCACGAGCTGCTCGTGGGTGATCGCGCTCTCGCGGCCGACGACGGCGGCGATGCCGACGAAGATCCCGACACCGATGATGCAGGTCCAGACCGCCCGTCGCGCCTGCTGTCCGAGCGGCACCCCGGAGCACCGTGACGAGAACCACGTGGTGATGACGAGCGCGACGGCGCCGAGCGGCTGCACGACGATGAGCGGGGCGTTCGTGATGCTGATGAGCTGGAGCACGACGGCCAGACCGAGCATGAGCGTGCCGAGCACCCACCAGCCGCTGCCGAGCAGCCCGAGGACGTGCCGCACCGACAGCCCCTTCGACTGCCGACCGAGCCGGGCCTCGACGCGCTGCACCCCGCGGCTCTGGAACTGCGCTCCGAGCGACAGGAAGACCGCACCGACGAGCGCGACGGGGATCATCAGGGCCTGGAACGGGGTCAGGTTGACCGCGTCCGGGATCGGGAGGTCCGTCGTCACGCGACGAGGCTACCGGTCCTCGCCGGATAACCTGGGTGAATGCCCGTCCTCCCCATCCGCATCACCGGCGAACCCGTCCTCCACGAGCGCGCTGCCGAGGTCACCGCGTTCGACGACGACCTCCGCGCACTGGTGCAGGACATGTACGAGACGATGGACCTCGCCCCCGGGGTCGGTCTCGCGGGTCCGCAGGTCGGGGTCGGCAAGCGCCTGTTCGTGTACTCGTGGACCGACGACGACGAGGTCCTGCACCGCGGGGTCGCGATCAACCCGGTGCTCTGGACCACCCCGCCCGTGCCGGAGACGGTCGAGGAGCTCGACGAGGACGAGGAGTCCGAGGGCTGCCTCTCGATCCCGGGTGAGCGCTTCCCGCTGCGTCGGGCCGAGGGCGCCCTGCTCCGTGCGGTCGACGAGCACGGGCAGCCCTTCGAGGTCGAGGCCCACGGGTGGCTCGCCCGCGTCTTCCAGCACGAGTACGACCACCTGGACGGCTACCTCTACGCCGACCGGCTCGTGCACCCGTACGGCAAGCAGGTCGCGAAGGCGATCCGCAAGAGCAGCTGGGGCGGCCCGGGCAAGTCCTGGCTCCCCGGTCGCGACCACCCCGAGGGCTGACCGCGCGGTCGGCTCCGGCGCACGTCCCAGGGCGGCACCGGCGGTCGGCCGGGAGGCCCGGCTCAGCCCCGGTAGGCCGTCAGCGACTCCTGCAGGTGGTCCCGGTCGGGGTGACCGGGGCAGTACGCGACGAGTCCGGCCGCCAGCTCGGCCTGTTCCGGCGTCGAGACGCCGTCACGCCACGGCGACGCTCCGCGCTCCGCGCAGGTCGCCGCGAGCTCCTCGAGCGTGGCGGTACCGTCGGCGGCCCGGACCGCGGCCCGCTGCTGCGCCGACATCTCGGTGCCGGTGATGCGCTCGGCCCGGCAGTCGGTGCGCTCGGCCTCCCACACGGCGGCGTACGTCGTGTACGTCTCCCCCGTGCCGTCGGCGTCGTCACCCGTCGTGTCGCTGCTGCCGTCCGCGGCGCCGCTGCACACGAACGCGAAGACGATCGGCGCGCTGCCCGTCGCGGAGACCTCGGACCGTGCTGCGGAGTCGAGCGAGTCCTCCGGCTCCGGTTGCCCGGCGGTGCACGCGGTGAGCGCCACCGCTCCGAGGACGACGAACGCCGCGGCGAGGGTCCGGCGCACGGTGATCACCTGTGAACGCTAACAGCTTGCGACCGGGCAGCGCCTGCGAGCCAGCCGGAAGCCGAACACCGGCCGCCGCCCAGCGCCGGCTCCGCGCGAGACTCGGCCGTGCGGACACGTTCGTGGTCCGGTGCCCGAGAAACCGTCCGCGGAGCCGAGTCTCGCGGTAGCGGCAAGGGCGCCGAACCCCGGGAACGCAAGAGGCCCCCACCCCGGAGGGTGAGGGCCTGTCGCTCCCCGAGTTGGACTCGAACCAACAACCTGCCGGTTAACAGCCGGCTGCTCTGCCAATTGAGCTATCGAGGATCACTGTCCGCTGGCGAATGTGGTGCGAACAACGGGTAACAGCATAGCAGCACCCCGAGCCCGCTCCGCGCATCGGCCGCGCATCCCGGGCGTGCCGCGTCGTCGAGCTCCCCGGCCGGGCCCGGCGCCGTCGGTGCTCAGTAGCCCGCGACGGGATCCACGACGCCGACGAACCCGTCACCGGAGCCGGACAGGAACGCGGCGGTGTTCGCCCGGACGCGCTCGGCCAGCAGCGGCGCGACCATGTCCGGGGTGTCGGCCTGGTGCGGCGTGACGACCACACCCGGCTCGTCCCAGAGCGGGTGGCCGTCGGGCAACGGCTCCGGGTCCGTCACGTCGAGGCCGGCGGCGGCGATCGTGCCCTCGCGCAGCGCCGCGACGAGCGCGTCGGTGTCGACCAGTCCCCCGCGCGCGATGTTCACGAGACGCGCCGAGGGCTTCATGAGTCCGAACCGACGCGCGTCGAGCAGCTTCGCCGTCCCCGAGGTCATGGCTGCCGCGACCACGACCACGTCGGCGTCGGGCAGCACCTCGTCCAGGGCGTCGGTCGTGACCGTGCGGTCGGCTCCCGGCACCGGGTCGTCCGAGCGGCGCACGACCGTCACGGAGACCTCGAACGGGGCGACGAGCCGGATGTACTCCAGGGCGATCCCGCCCGCGCCGATCACCACGACGTTCCGCCCGTAGAGCGACACGCCCTCCGGCTCGGTCGCCCAGGACGTCGCGCGGGCGCGCTTCTGCAGCACCCGGAGCGTCGCGAGCGTCAGCGCGAGGGCGTGCTCGGCGACGGGTTCCGCGTAGGCGCCCTTGGCCGACGTGAAGAGCACCCGGTCCCCGTGCTCCTGGATCAGGTGGGCGAAGGCGTCGACGCCCGCGAAGGGCAGCTGGACCCAGCCGACCGAGGCCCCCTGGTCCAACGCCGCCGCGAGCCCGTCGGGGTCACGGGCGTCGAGCCAGACGATCCCCCGCGTGTCCGCGCCGAGGTCGCCGACCGTGCCGCCGGCGGCCCGCACGGCGTCCGCGTGCAGGTCGGCCGCGGTCGGCAGGATCGCGACCGGTCCGGCCGTGGGTGCGTCGACGGGGAGCGGGGCGCCCGCGTCGGTGACGACCGCGCGGTGTCCGCGGCTGCTCGCCGTGTCGTGTGCGGTCGTGGTGCTCATGCGTTCTCCTGACGCTCGGTCCGGGGAGCGGTGCCCGCCCCGGCACCGACCGGACGACGGGGGGCGGACGAGCGCCGCGGGGCGGTGGTCGCGGTCGGACGACGCTTCACGGGGCGTGACGCGGTCGCGGCGAGCGTCTGCACGTAGGGGTCGACGGGGTTGTCGAGGACCTCGTCGAAGGTGCCGAGCCCGACCAGGCGGCTCTCGGCGAGCACACCGACGCGGTCCGCGAGCGCGCGGGCCTCGCGGAGGTCGCTCGACACCACGACGGCCGAGAACTGCCGACCGCGCTGCAGGTTCGTCAGGGCCTCGAGCACCGACTGACGGACCAGGACGTCGACGCCGCGTGCGGGTTCGTCGGCGACGAGGAGCTGCGGCTCGAGGATGAGCGCGCGTGCGAGGGCGACACGCTGCCGCTGCCCGCTCGACAGCTCCCACGTGTTCAGGCGCATGATGCCGAGGGGCAGGTGCACGGCGTCGACCAGTCGCGCGACCATGAGCCCGGCCTCCTTGCGGTCGAACCGCCGGTCGCGCAGGTAGATCGGTTCGGCGATCGCCTCGCCCACGGTCAGGTCGGGGCTCAGCCGGTCGGCGCCGTCCTGCGGCAGGTACCCGATGCGGCCGGTCAGCCGCTGCGCCTTCCGCGAGGACGGGCGGAGCCCGCGCACGTGCTGACCGAGCACGGTGAGCTCACCGCCGACGATCTGTCGCCGGTGCGCACCCTCGCCCTCGCCGGTCGCGCCGAGCTGCCCGGCGATCGCGGCGGCGAAGGTGCTCTTGCCGGAACCGGACTCACCGATGAGCGCGAGGATCTCGCCCTGGCGGACGGTCAGGCTGACCCCGTCGACCGCGCGGATCGGCTCCGATCCGCGGACGCCCCGGTACTCGATCGAGACGTCGTCTGCGACGACCGCCGGGCCGTTCACCGCGATCATGGGTCCCCTTCCGCGCCGCCCCCTGGCGGCGGTTGCGCGACGGACCGGTGTCGCGTCGTCGGTGGTTCGCCGGAGGTGACCGGCCGGGAGGCGCGGCGTGCGTCGACGACGCAACGCCGTGCCTCCCGGCCGGTCGCGTCGGGTCAGGACCCGGCGTTCTCCAGTGCCACCAGCGTACGCCGTCGCTCCGCCTGTTCCGCCGGGTCCGGCACGGGCAGCGACGCGAGCAGCCGCTGCGTGTAGGGGTGCTTCGGCGCACCGAGGACCTCGGCGGTGGTGCCCGTCTCCACCAGGTCGCCGCGGTACAGCACCGCGATGCGGTCCGACAGTGCGCCGACGACCGCGAGGTCGTGGCTGATGAACAGCGACGCGAACCCGAGGTCCTGCTGCAGCTCGAGGAAGAGCTCCAGCACGCGGGCCTGCACCGACACGTCGAGCGCGCTCGTCGGTTCGTCCGCGATGAGCAGCTTCGGCCGGAGTGCGATCGAACGCGCGAGCGAGGCGCGCTGCCGCTGGCCACCGGACAGCTCGTGCGGGTACCGGTCGCCGTAGGACGCCGGGAGCTGCACCATCTCGAGCAACTCGCCGACGCGCTTGCGGGCGGCTCGGGGGTTCCGCACCTCGCCGTGCACGACGAGCGGCTCGGCGACGCACTCGGCGATCGTGAGCAGCGGGTTGAACGAGGTCGCCGGGTCCTGGAACACGAACCCGATGTCCTTGCGGTGCCGCTTGAAGTCCCGCTCGCGGTACCCGAGCATCTCGGTGCCGAGGACCTCGAGCGACCCGCCGGTGACGCGGGTGAGCCCCGCGATGGCCCGACCGATCGTCGTCTTGCCGGAGCCCGACTCCCCCACCAGCCCGAGCACCTCGCCGGGACGGACGTCGAGGTCGACGCCCTTCACGGCCCTGAAGGCGGGCGAACCGAGGCGGCCCGGGTACTCGATCTCGAGCCCCTTCGCGCTGACGAGGGGCTCGACGTCGGTCGCGATCACCGCTCGGCGGGCCGTCCCGGTCGAGGCCTCCAGCCGGGGCACGGCGGCGAGCAGGCGCTTCGTGTAGTCGGCCTGCGGGTCCGCGAAGAGCTGCGCGACCGGTGCCTCCTCCACGACCTCGCCCTGGTACATGACGGCGACCCGGTCGGCCAGGTCGGCGACCACGCCCATGTTGTGCGTGATGATGACGATGGCGGCGCCGAACTCGTCGCGGCAGCGCCGGAGCAGGTCGAGGATCTCGGCCTGCACGGTGACGTCGAGCGCGGTGGTCGGCTCGTCGGCGATGATCACGCTCGGCTCGAGGGCCAGTGCACTCGCGATGACAACGCGCTGCTTCTGCCCGCCGGAGAACTGGTGCGGGTAGTGGTCGACCCGCGTCTCCGGGTCGGGGATGCCGACGCGTCGCAGGTAGTCGATCGCCTTCGCGCGGGCGTCCTTCTTCGAGACGCCGCCGTGCGCCCGGAGGCCCTCGGCGATCTGCCACCCCACCGTGAAGACCGGGTTGAGCGCGGTCGACGGCTCCTGGAAGACCATCGCACCGGCCGTGCCGCGGAGTTCGCGGAGCTTGGCCGACCCGACGCTGACCACGTCGGTGCCGTCGAGGTACACCGCACCACCGAGCGTCGCCGTCTCGGGCATCAGCCGCAGCATGCTGCGGGCCGTGACCGACTTGCCGGAGCCGGACTCGCCGACCAGCGCGAGGACCTCGCCCGGACGGACGTCGAGACTGACGCCCTTGACCGCGTCGACGGCACCGCCGTCGGTCGCGAAGGTGACGGTCAGGTCGTCGACGACCGCGACCGGTCGGTCCTGCTGGTCGTTCGCTGCGTCGGTCATGCCGTCGCCCCTTCCGTGCTGGCGGCCTGCTTCCGCGAGACCAGCTGCTTCAGCCTCCTCCGGGCGCGCAGGCGCGGGTCCGAGATGTCGTTGAGGCTCTCGCCGATGAAGGTCACGCCGAGCACGAGCACGACGATCGCGACGCCGGGGAACACACCGGTCCACCAGACGCCCGACGCGACGTCCGACAGCGCGCGGCTGAGGTCGTAGCCCCACTCCGCGCCGCTGGTCGGGCCGATGCCGAACCCGAGGAAGCCGAGGCCGGCCAGGGTGAGGATCGCGTCGGAGGCGTTCAGCGTCAGGATGAGCGGCAGGCTCCTGGTGCTGTTGCGCAGCACGTGGCGGGTCATGATGCGCCACGGGTTCGTGCCGATGACCCGCGCGGACTCGACGAACGCCTCGTTCTTCAGGCGCACCGCCTCGGCACGCACGACCCGGAAGTACTGCGGGACGTAGACGACGGTGATCGAGATCGCCGCCGCGACGATGCCGCCCGTGTAGCTCGAGTTGCCGCCGGAGATGACGATCGACACGACGATGGCGAGCAGCAGCGAGGGGAACGCGTAGATCGCGTCGGCGACGACGACGAGGACCCGGTCGAGCCAGCCGCCGACGTACCCCGACACCATGCCGAGGATGACCCCGATCGTGATCGACACGACGACCGCGACGATGACGACGAGCACCGCGGTGCGCGCGCCGAAGACGACGCGGCTGAACACGTCGAAGCCACCGACCGTGGTGCCCCAGACGTGCTCGGCGCTCGGCGGGGCGGTGCGCGGGAAGCCCTGGCCGTCGGCGCCCTGCAGCTGACCGAAGCCGTACGGGGCGATGAGCGGCGCGGCGAGGGCGACGATCAGGTACAGGGCGCAGATGACCACGCCGGTGATGAGCATGGCGCGCTGCCAGCCGGTGCTCCTGCGGAGCTGGACCACCACGGGCAGCCGCTTCCAGAGCGGCTCGTGGCGGTCGACGAGCGAGGTGTCGGCCATCGCTAGAACCTCACTCTCGGGTCGATCAGCGCCGCGACGACGTCGACGACGAAGTTCGTCACGGCGACGATCACGGCGAGCATCGCGACGATGCCCTGGACCGCGACGAAGTCGCGGGCCGACAGGTACTGGTTGAGCTGGAAACCGAGCCCGCGCCAGCCGAACGTGGTCTCGGTGAGCACCGACCCACCGAGCAGCATGGCGATCTGCAGACCCATCACGGTGATGATCGGGACCAGCGCCGGACGGAAGGCGTGCGTCCGGACGAGCCGGGCCTCCCGGACGCCGCGCGAGCGGGCCGCGTCGACGTACTCGGATCCGAGCGAGCCGATCATGTTGGCACGGACCAGACGCAGGAAGATGCCGGCGGTGAGCAGGCCGAGCGTCAGCGCGGGCAGGACGGCGTGCGACAGTACGTCGCCGATCACCTGCGCGTTGCCGGTGCGGAGTGCGTCGATGAGGTAGATGCCGGTGGCACCCGGGATGTTGTCGAGGATGAGCGACACCCGGGTGGAGGCGCGGTCACCGAGCGGCAGCCAGCCGAGCCAGACGGAGAAGACGAGCTTGAGGAGCAGACCGCCGAAGAACACCGGCGTCGCGTACGTCAGGATCGCGAGCGCTCGGAACAGCACGTCCGGCCACTTGTCGCGGACGTACGCCGCGAGCATGCCGAGCGGGATGCCGAGGACGAGGGCGACGATGAGCGCGTAGAAGACCAGCTCCGCGGTCGCGCCGCCGTACGTGACGATGACCTCGGTGATCGGACGGTTGTCGGTCGACGTCGTGCCGAAGTCCCCGCGCACGATGCCGCCGAGGTACTCGAGGTACTGGACGATGACCGGCCGGTCGTAGCCGGCGGCGTGCAGACGTTCCTGGAGCTGCGAGGGCGTCAGACGGCCACCGACCGAGGCGGTGATCGGGTTCCCGATGACGCGCATCAGGAAGAAGACGAGCGTCACCAGGATGAACACCGTCGGGAAGATGAGGAGGAAGCGGACCAGGATGTACCGACCGAGCCCGCCGCCCTGCCCACGGGCACGTCGCTGTGCCTGGGGCTTGGTGGGGTCGGTGGCCAGCTCCGGTGTCGCCTCGGGGGTGCTGAGGGTCACGGGGACGGGTGCCTTTCGGTGCCGTTCGGGACGTGGCCACGGGGGCGCTCCTCGTGGGAACGCCCCCGTGGGCCGACGCCGGTGTTACTTGGAGAGGGTGGCGTAGCGGAACTTGTACGAGGAGTCGAGGGTCAGGCCCTTGACGTCCTTGCCCGCGACCGCCACGGACTTGCCCTGCAGGAGCGGCAGCGTCGAGATCTGCGTGGCCTCGCGCTCCTGCGCCTGCTCGATGAGCTGCGCGCGCTTGTCCTTGTCGGACTCCTGCTGCTCCTCGGAGATCAGCTTCTGGATCTCCGGGTCGTCGTAGTGGTTCTGCACGAAGTTGTCCTTCGTGAAGAACGGCGACAGGTAGTTGTCGGCGTCCGAGAAGTCCGGGAACCACCCGAGCTGGTACACCGGGTAGGAGTCCTTCGTCCGCTCCTGCGCGTAGGTCGTGTAGACCGTCGACTGGATCTTCACGGAGAACAGGCCCGAGTTCTCGAGCTGCGTCTTGAGCTCGGCGTACTCGTCGTCCGACGTCGAACCGTAGTGGTCGGGCGCGTACTGGATGTCGAGCTGCACCTTGCCGGTGACACCGGCCTTCGACAGCGTCTCCTTCGCCTTGTCGACGTCGGGGCCGCCCTTGCCGTTGCCGTAGAGCTCCTCGAACGGCTTCGCGGCACCGGTCAGGCCGTCCGGCACCATCGAGTAGACCGGCGAGTACGTGTTGTTGTAGACGTCCTTCGCGAGCTTCTCGCGGTCGACGACGTCGGCCACGGCCTGGCGCACGGCGAGGGCCTTCGCCTCGTCCGCGTCGGACTGGCTCGCGCCGAACGGCTGCGTGTTGAAGTTGAAGACCAGGTAGCGGATCTCGCCACCGGGGCCGTCGGTGACCTTGACGGAGTCGTCCTTGCGCAGGTCGGCGATGTCGGTCGGCGTCAGCGAGCGGTACGCCACGTCGACGTCGCCCTTCTGCACGGCGAGCTTCAGGTCGGTCTCCTTGGTGTAGTAGCTGGCGGTGACCTCCTTGGTCTTCGCCTTGCCGAGGAGCCCGTCGTACTCGGGGTTCGCCGAGTACTGGATGGTGTCGTTCTCCTTGTACGAGGTGATCTCGTACTGCCCGGCGAACGCCTTGCCCTTGACGATGTCCGCCGCCGGGGTGAGCTCGTCCGCCGAGAAGACCTGCTCGTCGACGATCGGGCCTGCGGGGCTCGAGAGCACCTGCGGCCAGGTCTGGTCGGCGTGGTCGAGGTTGAAGACGACCGTGGTGTCGTCCGGGGTCTCGATGCTCTTGAGGTTGGCGAGCAGCGACTGCGGACCGTTCTCGTTGTTGATCTTCAGCTCGCGCTCGAACGAGAACTTGACGTCACTCGAGGTGAGGTCGTTGCCGTTCGCGAACTTCAGCCCGCTCTTGAGCTTCACCGTGTAGGTCGTGTCGTTCGTGAACTCGCCGCTCTCGGCGATGTCCGGCTTGACGTCGGGGCTGCCGACGGGGGTGTTCATCAGGAACGGGAACACCTGGTTCTGCACGGCGAAGGAGCCGTTGTCGTAGGACCCGGCCGGATCGAGGGACGTGACCTTGTCCGTCGTGCCGATGCTCAGGCCGTTGAGGTCGGTGTCGGAGACGCTGCTGCTCGCGCAGCCCGTCAGCACCAGCGCCGTCGCTGCTGCCCCGGCGCCGAGCGCGATGCCGCGCCTGCCCCACTTGGATACGGATGCCATGTCCGCTCTCTCTCTCGGTGATGGTTCGCAAGGGGTCCCGCGGAGGGCGGTGGATCGACTGTGAGGCCCGCCGGGAACGCTCATTGGTACCACCCTGACACGGAAGTCCACGATTCGAGGGACATTTGTTTACACCCTTGTAATGCACGACCGCGTCGCGTGGCGCATGATGCGCGCGTCACGGAGCGGCGTGTCGCGCACGAAAGTTGCGTGGTGCAACGGGGACGGGGGCGGCCGCTGCCTGCCACCGGGCGGGCGGGCGGCTGCCTGCGGCCGGCTGCCCGCTGCCCGCTGCCGGCTGCCCGCTGCCCGCTGCCGGCTGCCCGCTGCCGAGCGGGCGAGATCCGTCACGCTCGACCTCCCCGGCCGACACATCCCACCCACCCGACGTCACGCGCGCGGCACGTCCTGCCCCCCCCCCCCGGCGCCGGTCGGTGGTGCTCGCGTTCGGGTTGCACGACGTGCCGCTCAGTTCGGGCCGCGGCGGCGGGTCGTGCGACCAGGACGACCGCACACGGCACGTCGTGCGACCGGAACGGCCAGTGCGAGCGGCCGGGCCACGGCGGGACACCGAGCGGGCGGAGTACGTCACCCTCGGCGTCTCCGGGCACCGATCCCCACCCGCTCGACGTCATCCACGCGGCGATCCCTGCCCGCTGCGACGGCGGCTGCGACGGCGACGGCGACGGCGACGGCGACGGCGACGGCGGATGGTGCTCGCGCCCTGGTCGCGTGACCTGCCGCTCAGTTCGGGTCGCGGCGGCGAGTCCTGCGACCAGATCGACCCAACGCGGCAGGTCGCGCGACCCTGGGGTCCAGCACGAGTGGCCGCGTGACCCTGGGGTCCAGCACGAGTGGTCGCGCGACCCTGGGGTCCAGCACGAGTCGCCGCGCGACCGTGCGGGCCAGCACGAGTGGTCGCGCGACCGAGCGGGCCAGCACGAGTGGCCGGGCGACGACGCGCTGCCGCCCCTCGCGGAACGGCTCAGCCCTGCGCTGCCGCCTCGGCGTCGGCGCGGAGGCGCATCCGCTGCGCGTCGATGTCGACGAGCTGGCGCTGGATCTCGGCGCGCCGGTCGGACTGCTCGTGCGGGTCGGCCCGCTGCAACTGCCCGAGCAGCGAGGCCTTGCGGGCGAGCAGGTCCCGCTCGACCAGGGCCACGACGATGCTCCGGGCGTAGAGCGCCAGGTCCTCGTCGGTGCGAGCCGGGATCGGCGCGAGTGCGAGCTCCTGCACGAGACCGCGGAACGGCGCCGGCACGTCCTGCAGCAACCGGTCGAGCCAGTCCCCCGCACCGATCGAGTCGACGTTGGCGACCACGGCGTCCCGCACGACCGACAGCATCGGCGCCGAGAACGTCGCGCCGGCCGCGAGCCAGATGAGCGGTGCGCCCACGTACCCGGGCTGCTGCACCATCGCCATCACGGCGTCGCGCTCCATCCGGGTGATCGGGTCGTTCGGCAGCAGCCGCAGACCGGCCACGGGCTCCTCGGGCGGGGCGACCAGCTCGCCACCGGGACCGGCCTGACCGACCGGCACCGGGCCTCCCGTCCGGTCGGTGCGCGCTGCGGACGCGCGCTGACGCGCCGAGTCGACCGCCCGCCGGACGTCCGGGATGTCCATGCCGAGCCACCCGGCGAGTTCGCGGACGTACCCCTGCGTGAGGGAGCGGTCGCGGATCCCGGCGAGGACCGGCGCGGCGGCCCGCAGTGCGCTGACCCGCCCCTCGACGGTCTCGAGGTCGTGGCCGTCGAGCGTCCGACGGATCATGAACTCGAACATCGGGCGCTTCGCGCTGACGAGCCGGCGGATCGCGTCGTCGCCCCGCGCGAGTCGGAGGTCGCACGGGTCGAGCCCGCCGGGAGCCACCGCGACGTAGGTCTGCGCTGCGAAGCGCTGCTCCTCGGCGAACGCCCGCGAGGCGGCACGCTGCCCGGCCTCGTCGGGGTCGAACGTGAAGACCACCTCGCCGTTGGCGTTCGGGTCGGCACCGCTGACGTCGCCGAGCATCGGCCGGAGGACCTTGATGTGGTCGACACCGAACGAGGTGCCGCACGTCGCGACGGCGGTCGTCACACCGGCGAGGTGGCACGCCATGACGTCGGTGTAGCCCTCGACGATCACGACCTGCTTGCCCTTGGAGATGTCCTTCCGGGCGAGGTCGAGCCCGTAGAGGACCTGGCTCTTGTGGTAGATCGGCGTCTCGGGGGTGTTGAGGTACTTCGGGCCCTTGTCGTCGTCGAGCAGCCGACGCGCGCCGAAGCCGATCGTCGCACCGGTCACGTCACGGATCGGCCACACGAGGCGTCCGCGGAACCGGTCGTACGGCGAGCGGTCACCCTGTCCGGCGAGTCCCGCCGCGAGGATCTCGTCCATCGAGAACCCACGGCCCCGCAGGTGCTCACGCGTGGCGTCGTACGACTGCGGCGCGAAGCCCACGCCGAAGTGCTGCGCTGCCGCGGGGTCGAAGCCGCGCTCCCCGAGGAAGCGTCGCGCGGGCTCGGCAGCCGCCGAGGTGAGCTGCGACTGGTAGAACTCGAGCGCTGCCTCGTTCGCGGCGATCAGCCGCGCGCGCTGGTTGTAGTCGGTGCGCGGGCCGTCGCCCTCTTCGTAGTGGAGCGTGAAGCCGATCTTCGCGGCCATGCGCTCGACCGCTTCCTGGAACGTCGTGTGGTCCATCTTGATGATGAACTCGAAGACGTCGCCGTCCTCGCCGCACCCGAAGCAGTGGTACCGGCCGACCTGCGGCCGCACGTGGAACGACGGGGAGCGCTCGTCGTGGAACGGGCAGAGCCCCTTCAGCGAGCCGACGCCCGCCGACTTCAGCGTGACGTGGTCGCCGACGACGTCGGCGATGTTGACACGCGAGCGGACCTCGTCGATGTCGTTCCGCGCGATCCTGCCAGCCACCCCTCGATCCTAGTTCGTGCGGCCGGTGCCGGAGGACGGTCCGTGTCCGCCTGTGGAGAGCACGACGGCCGGGAGGCGCGGTGCACGACCAGCACGCGCCCCACCTCGGTCGGTGCGCACGTCGACACGCGCGGCGGCCGGGCAGGAGCCACTCCGGTCCGACCGAGACGGCGCCGTCCGCCCGAGACGGTGCCGGGTCGACGAACCGGACACAAATTCGACCGCGTCTCGCCCTCACGGCGGCGTCTCGCACGGCGGCGTCCCACGCGGCGGCGTCCCGCACGCCGGCGTCCCGCACGCCGGCGTCAGACCGCGATGTGCGTCGTCTCCCGGTCCCCCACCACGAGTCGCTTGTGCCACGCCAGCGCCCCCTGGTCCGTCAGGCTCGCGACCTGGTCGACCACGGCCCGCAGCCGCCCGGCGTCGTCGGACGCCGAACGCCAGTCCGCCGCGAAGCCCGGCTCGAGGTCCGCACTGCCCGTCGCCGCCAGGGCGTCGAGCAACTCGGTGAGCACGCGACGCTGGTCCTCGTACACGGGCTGCCGATTGCCCTGCGTCATGACGAACGCCGCGACGATGCCCTTCAGCACCGCGATCTCGCCGATGATCTCCGGCGGGGTGACGACCGAGGCCGCGAACCGCACGAGGGACCCGGACGCGTAGGACTCGCGAGTCGCCGCCGTCGCCGTCCGCGCGAACCGTCCGATGAGCTGCGAGGTGAGGTTCTTGAGCCGCGCCATGTCCCGCCGCGACCCGTCGTACGACGTCATCCACAGCGGCAGCGACCGGAGTCGGTCGAAGGCCTCGAGCAGTTCGTCACGGCTGAGGTCCGACCCGACCCAGGCGTGCATCGCGGTGACGATGTCGTTCTCGCCGACCCGGTCGCCCAGGGCCGCGACGTCGATGAAGCCCGCGACGACGGCGTCCTCGAAGTCGTGCACCGAGTAGGCGATGTCGTCGGACAGGTCCATGACCTGCGCCTCGATGCACCGCTGCCGACGCGGAGCACCGCGCCGGAGCCACGCGAAGGCGTCGTGGTCGTCGTCGTAGAACCCGAACTTGGTGCGCCCCGACGATGCCTCGGCGACGCCCTGCGCCGCCGGCCACGGGTACTTGCAGCTCGCGTCGAGCGAGGCCCGGGTCAGGTTGAGCCCGTACGGACGCTCGTCGTCCGGCCCGTCGCCGTAGACCTTCGGCTCGAGGCGGGTCAGCAACCGCAGCGTCTGGGCGTTGCCCTCGAAGCCGCCGATGTCCGCCGCCCAGGCGTTGACGGCGGTCTCGCCGTTGTGCCCGAACGGCGGGTGCCCGATGTCGTGCGCCAGGCACGCGGTGTCGACGACGTCGGGGTCGAGCCCGAGGGAGTCGGCGAGCTCGCGCCCGACCTGCGCGACCTCGAGCGAGTGCGTCAGGCGGTTGCGGGCGAAGTCGAGTCCGGTGGTCGGGCTGAGCACCTGGGTCTTCGCGGCGAGGCGTCGGAGCGCGCTCGAGTGCAGCAGGCGGGCACGGTCCCGGGCGAAGTCGGAGCGACGGCTGCCGTGGGTCTCGGGCAGCCAGCGCTCCGCGTCGGCCGGCCCGTACGAAGCGGTGGCGCTCATCCGCCGCTGTGGTGCAGCTCGGCGGCGGCGAGGACCTTGCGGAACTCGGCGTCCACGTCGCGCGACTCGAGCCAGCGGTCCGGCAGCGCCGTGCGCTTCGGGTGCCCGGCGCGGCCTCGCGGGCCCTCGACGTCGGCACCGGGGTACGGCGCCGACCAGTCGAGCTGCCCGAGCAGGTCGTCGATCTCCTGCAGGCTCGAGGCCATGGAGAGCGCCGAGCGGACGTCGCCGCCGATCGGGTACCCCTTGAAGTACCAGGAGACGTGCTTCCGGGCGTCGCGGCACCCGTGGTCCTCGGACCCGAAGAACTCGACGAGCAGCTCGGTGTGTCGACGGAAGGCGGTCGCGACGTCGCCGAGCGAGGGCATCGCGCGCACGTCCTCACCGCGGAACGCCGCCGCCAGGTCGCCGAACAGCCACGGCCGACCCAGGCAGCCGCGGCCGACCACGACACCGTCGCAGCCGGTCTCGTCGACCATGCGCAGGGCGTCGGCGGCGGACCAGATGTCGCCGTTGCCGAGCACCGGGATGTCGGTGATCGTCTCCTTCAACGTGGCGATCGCGGACCAGTCCGCCTGCCCCGAGTAGTGCTCGTTCGCGGTGCGGGCGTGCAGCGAGATCGCGGCGACACCGGCGTCGCGGGCGATGCGTGCCGCGTCGAGGTAGGTCAGGTGGTCGGCGTCGATGCCCTTGCGCATCTTCACCGTGACCGGGACGTCGCCGGCGGCCTTGACCGTCTTCTCGACGAGGTCCTTGAAGAGGTCGGTCTTCCACGGCAGGGCCGCTCCCCCGCCCTTCCGCGTGACCTTCGGCACCGGACACCCGAAGTTGAGGTCGATGTGGTCGGCGCGGTCCTCGCCCACCAGGATCGTCGCCGCCTCGGCCACGGTGTTCGGCTCGACGCCGTACAGCTGGATGGACCGCGGCGTCTCCGACTCGTGGTGCTGGATGAGCTGCATCGACACCGGGGTGCGTTCGACCAGCGCCCGCGAGGTGATCATCTCGCAGACGTAGAGCCCGGCGCCGTACTCGCGGCAGAGCCGGCGGTAGGCCATGTTCGTGATGCCCGCCATCGGCGCGAGCACGACCGGCGCCTCGACCTCGATGGGGCCGATGCGCAGGGGCTTCGCCGTGCGGGGCGCCGTGGTGGGCGCGTCGGTGATCGTCATACGTGCTCCATTCTCCCACGCGTGTCCGCGCCGGTAGCGTTCTCCACATGACCGACTCCGCGATCGCCCGGTTCGACGCCGACGCCGCCGCCCGAGGGCTCGCGGTGGACGTCGTCCAGCGCCCCGCCGCCGACTCCCTCGAGGGTGCCGCAGCCCTGCTCGGCATCGACCCGGGCGACATCGTGAAGACGCTCGTCGTCAAGCGTCACGACGGTGGCTTCCTGCTCGCGCTGGTGCCGGGCGGCCGCAGCATCGCCTGGAAGAAGCTCCGCGCCGTCGTCGGCGTCAACAAGCTGTCGATGCCCGACGCGGCCACCGCGCTCGAGGCCTCGGGCTACGAGCGCGGCACGATCACGCCGATCGGCGCGACCGGCGACCTGCCGGTGTACGCCGACGAACGCGTCCTGGGCCGCCGCATCGCGCTCGGTGCCGGCCGGCACGGCGCGAGTGCCTTCGTCGACGGTGACGCGCTCGTCGCCGCCTACGACGCGACCGTCGCCGACATCACCGACGAGGAGCCCGTCCGCTAGCGGACGGCTCAGTCGGGGACCTCGGTCCAGTCGCCCTCGGCACCGGGGACGAAGCAACTGTCACCCTCGCAGACCGGCGCACCGCCGGGCGTGACGAGCGTGAGCAGGGCGGGTCGCGCCTCCCGGTCGTCGGCCTGGAGGCCCGGCTCGACCGGGCCGGTCGTCGTCACGCCGGTCACCGGGTCGCCTCCGCGTCCGCGGTCGCGTCGTCCGCGGCACGCTGCTGCTGCGCCGCGAGCTCCTCGGGCGTCACGTCGCGGAGCGCGACGACCTGGCGGAGCACCTGCTCGAACGCCGCCGGGTCCTGTGCGCCGGAGACGCCGTACTTGCCGTCGATGACGAAGAACGGGACGCCGTTGATCCCGAACGCCTGCGCCTGGGCCTGGTCGGCCCGGACGGCGGCGAGCTGGGCGTCGTCGCGCAGGGTCGCCAGGACCTCGTCGCGGTCCAGACCGATCGAGGCGCCGAGGTCGGCCAGGGACTCGTCCTGTCCGACGTGCTCGCCGCGCTCGAAGTACGCGGTGAAGAGGCGCTCGACCATCTCGAGCTGCTTGCCGTGCTGCTTCGCCAGGTGGATGACCTGGTGCGCCTTGACGGTGTTCGTGTGGCGCAGTGCGTCGTAGTCGTAGTGCAGCCCGACGGACGAGGCGATGCCGGCGACCTGGTCGATCATCTGCTGTGCCTGCTGCACCGGCAGGCCCTTGTGCTGCGAGAGGAACTCGGCCTCGGTGCCCTCGAAGTCGACCGGGGTGTCCGGGCTCAGCTCGAACGAGTGGTACTCGACCTCGACCGGCTGGGCCTCGGGCGAGGAGGCGAACGCGGCGACGCCGGCCTCGAACTTCCGCTTGCCGATGTAGCACCAGGGGCATGCGATGTCCGACCAGACATCGACCTTCACAGACTCGTTCACACGAGGTGCAAGCCCGGCCCCTGCCCGCGCATTCCCGCGGTCACGACCCGCTCCTCGCGCACCGTGTCTCGTGCGCCGTGTCTCGTGCGCCGTGCACAACGAGAGGCACCCCGAACAACGGGATTCCGTGGTCCGGGGTGCTTTCGGTTGTGCAGCGGCAGGTCGCACCGGCGATCGCTGACCGCGGCCGGCAGGTGCTGCCGCAGCAGCCGCGCGCGCTACGCGCCGAGGAGGCGCTGCGCCAGGTAGCCCTGCAGCTGGTCGAGCGAGACGCGCTCCTGCGACATGGTGTCGCGCTCACGCACCGTGACCGCCTTGTCGTCGAGCGTGTCGAAGTCGACCGTGATGCAGAACGGCGTGCCGATCTCGTCGTGGCGACGGTAGCGACGACCGATCGCGCCGGCGTCGTCGAAGTCGACGTTCCAGTGCTTCCGCAGGTCGTCGGCGAGCCCGCGCGCCACCGGCGACAGCTGCTCGTTGCGGGACAGCGGGAGCACCGCGGCCTTGACCGGCGCCAGCCGCGGGTCGAGGCGCAGGACGGTGCGCTTGTCGACGCCGCCCTTCGCGTTCGGGGCCTCGTCCTCGTGGTACGCGTCGAGCAGGAACGCCATGAGCGCACGGGTGAGCCCGAACGACGGCTCGATGACGTAGGGCACGTACTTCTCGTTCGCGGCCTGGTCGAAGAAGCGCAGGTCCTTGCCCGACGACTCGATGTGGTTGTTCAGGTCGAAGTCGGTGCGGTTCGCGACGCCCATGAGCTCGCCCCACTCGGAGCCGGCGAACCCGAAGCGGTACTCGATGTCCGCGGTGGCGTCCGAGTAGTGCGCGCGCTCGCCGTCGGGCACGTCGAAGCGTCGCAGGTTCTCGGGGTCGATGCCGAGGTCGGTGAAGAACGCCACCGCGTCGGCGATCCACTGCTCGTAGTGGGTGTCGACGTCGGCCGGCGGCACGAAGTACTCGATCTCCATCTGCTCGAACTCGCGCGTGCGGAAGATGAAGTTGCCGGGCGTGATCTCGTTGCGGAACGCCTTGCCGACCTGGCCGATGCCGAACGGGGGCTTCATGCGGCTCGTCGTGACGACCTGCGCGAAGTCGACGAAGATGCCCTGCGCCGTCTCCGGGCGGAGGAAGTTCAGCCCTTCCTCGGACTCGACCGGGCCGAGGTAGGTCTTGAGCATGCCGGAGAACTCGCGCGGCTCGGTCCACTCACCGCGGGTGCCGCAGTTCGGGCACGGCACCTCGGCCATGCCGCCCTCGGGCGCTCGACCCTTCTTCGCCTCGAACACCTCGAGCAGGTGGTCTTCGCGGAACCGGTGGTGGCAGTGCAGGCACTCGACGAGCGGGTCGGTGAAGGTGGCGACGTGACCCGAGGCCTCCCACACCTTGCGGGGCAGGATCACGGCGGAGTCGAGGCCGACCATGTCGCCGCGGCCGCGGACGAACCGCTGCCACCACTGGCGCTTGATGTTCTCCTTCAGCTCGACGCCGAGGGGCCCGTAGTCCCACGCGGAGCGGGATCCGCCGTAGATCTCCCCCGACTGGAAGACGAAGCCACGGCCCTTGGCCAGGGCGATGACGCTGTCGAGACGGGAGGACGGTGCCAAGAGGACTCCTGAGTTCGCCGGACTGGGTGCCCGGTGCGGGAACGGTACCGGGCAAGCGTACCGGCCCCGCGGCGACCGACGGACGCCGGTCGCGCACCCGTGGACGGCCCGGCTCACCCCGCGGGACGGAACCCCTCCACCGCGCCCAGCACCGCGACGACCCGGTCGACGTCGGCGTCGTCGTTCCACAGGTGGAAGGCCAGGCGCAGCCGGCCCGCCCGTCCGCTCGCCGTGACCCCCGCCGCGGTCAGGGCGCGGAGGGCCGACCCGTCCGGGTCGGGGAAGGTCGTGATCGCCTGACCGGATCGGGGCGTCCCGAGCGCGTCGGCGAGCCGGTCCGTGCGACCGGTCGCGTGCCTCCAGGCCGAACCGGCGTCGACGGACGCGAGGTGTCGCAGGGCGGCGACCGCCCCCGGCCACGCCTGCCATGCCGGGGACACGTCGAAACGGCGGGCGTCGTCGGCGAGCTGCATGGTCGGGCCGTAGCACGAGGACCAGACGTCCGCTCCCGCGTACCAGCCGGCCTGCACGGGGCGGACGCGCTCCAGCGCCGCGTCGGAGAACGTCGCGAAGGCGACGCCGCGCGGTGCGCACAACCACTTGTAGGCGTGCGTGACCGTGACGTCGAACGGCGCGGCGGACACCGGCAGGACGCCCGCGGCCTGGGTGAGGTCGCAGAGGGTGAGGGCACCGGCGGCGCGCGCCACGTCGAGGACCGGGGCGGGGTCGGTCACCACGCCGGTGGCGGACTGCACGGCGGACCAGGCGACGAGCGCGGTGCCCGGGCGGACGGCGTCGGCGAGTCGCTCGAGCGGGACACTGCGGACCGTGACGCCGCGGTGCGCCTGGACGAGGAACGGGAAGACGACGGACGAGAAGTCGCCGTCGGGGACGACGACCTCGGCACCGTCCGGCAGTGACGCAGCGACGAGTGCCACCATCGCCGAGGTCTGCGACCCCGTCGCCACCCGTGCGGCGTCCACGCCGACGATGTCGGCGAAGAGCGCGCGGCCCTCCTCGACCAGGGCACCGTACGTCGCGGGCGAGGTCTCGGCGCGCGACCACGCATCGAGGTCCGACCGCTGTGCGGCGAGGGTGCCGAGCGTGGGGAGCCCGGCGGTGCAGGCGGCGAGGTAGCCCGATCCGTCGACGAAGGAGTCCATGCCCCCAGGCTCCGACGGCCGGCACCATCACGCCAGGGCAGGCTTCTTCGGGGACCCATAACATCGTGTTGTGGAGTCCATCGAACCGCAGCTGCTCCGGGTCCTGCTCGCCGTGCGTGACGGCGGGTCGATCAGCCGTGCGGCCGCGGCGCTCGGCTACAGCCAGCCCGCCGTCAGCCAGTTGCTCACACGCGCCGAACAGCGGCTCGGGCACGACCTCGTGCTCCGCGGCGGCCGCGGCGCGACCCTGACGGAGTCCGGACGCGTCCTCGCCGACCACGCCCTGCACGTCGAGGCGGCCCTGGCCGCAGCACGAGAGGACCTCGACGCGGTCGGCGGTCTCGCCCGCGGGCGGGTGCGGCTCGCCGGCTTCCCGAGCGCGTCGTCGACCCTCGTGCCCCCGGTGCTCGCGGCGCTGGCGACGGACAGCCCCGGGGTGGTGACGTCGTACGTCGAGGCCGAGCCCCCCGAGGCCGTCGAACTGCTCCGGCGCGGCGAGGTCGACGTCGCCCTGACCTTCTCGCACGCACTGCAGGACGACTCCGCGAACGATCCGACCCTGACCACGCGCGTGCTCGGGCGCGATCCGCTCGCGCTCGTCACCGCCGCGGGTGCGGTGCCGCCCGGGGACCGGGCAGCCGACCTCGCCGCGTTCCGGGACGCCCGGTGGATCGGCGGTTGTCCGCGGTGCCGCGGGCACCTGCTCGCGTCGTGCGCGGCGTCCGGGTTCACGCCGGAGATCGTGCTCGAGACCGACAACGCCGCGGCGGTCGTCGGGCTGGTCGCGGCCGGACTCGGCGTCGCCCTGCTGCCCCGGCTGGCGCTGTCGACCACCGTCGTACCGTCCGGTGTGGCGGTCACGCCGGCCGACGACGCGCTGGCACGACGGGTCGAGGTCGTGGTCGCCCGCGGCGCGGACCGCGTGCCGAGCGTGCGGGCGGCGCTGGAGGCGGTCCGTGGGGTGGCGCACCTGCTCACGTGAGGCGCGGCGCGCTGTCCGTGGCACGGGTCTCGTGTCGGCACCGACGGCCGCCCGGCCGGCCGCGGGTCGGACGGGAGGCCCGTGGCGGCCCCGCCACGGGCCTCCCGTCAGGCGGTCGGTGCGTCCACCGCGCCGCCGTAGCGTCGGTCGCGGCGCGCGTACTCCTCGATCGCTCCCCACAGGTCGGTGCGGCGGAAGTCCGGCCAGAGCTGGTCGAGGAACACCATCTCCGCGTACGCGGACTGCCACAGCATGAAGTTCGACGTCCGCTGCTCGCCCGAGCTCCGCAGGAACAGGTCCACGTCGGGCAGCTCGGGCACGTAGAGCCGCTTCGCCAGGGCCTTCTCCGTCACCTGGCTCGGCTTCATCCGACCGGCGGCGACGTCCTCGGCCATGCCCCGGACCGCGTCGACGATCTCGTTCCGCCCGCCGTAGTTGACGCACATCGTGAGGGTGCAGACGTCGTTGTCGGCGGTCATCAGCTCCGCGGTCTGCAGCTCGTCGACGACGCTCCGCCAGAGCCGGGGTCGCCGGCCGGCCCACCGCACGCGGACACCCCACGCGTGCAGCTGGTCGCGACGGCGGTGGATGACCTCGCGGTTGAAGCCCATCAGGAAGCGGACCTCGTCCGGCGACCGCTTCCAGTTCTCGGTCGAGAACGCGTACGCCGAGACGTGCTTGACGCCGATCTGGATCGCGCCGGCGACGACGTCGAGCAGCGAGGCCTCGCCGGCCTTGTGCCCCTCGACCCGCGTCAGGCCGCGCTGGTTCGCCCAGCGGCCGTTGCCGTCCATGACGATCGCCACGTGCTCCGGGACGAACTGCGCCGGGATCGCCGGCGGCTGCTCCCCCGTCCAGTCGACGGGTCGCAGTCCCTCGGACACGGCTTCGGACGCGGACCGGCGTGGGCTCATGCAGGTGTTCCTTCGTGATCGGACGTGACGGGCACGGCGGGCGCCGGGGTGGCGGCCACGGCTGCCGGAACCCCACCGGGGGTCGGTGCGACCGGAGCGGGGTGTTCACTGCGGTCCACGTGGGGCAGTGACCGGAGCGATCGTTCCAGGTGCCACTGGGCGTAGGCCGCCACCACGCCGGAGGCCCGCGACCGCGTCCGCTCGTCGGAGGCGTCGACGGTCGACCAGTCCCCGGCGAGCAGTGCCCCGAGCAGGCCGAGCGTGTCGGTGTCGAGCCGGGGCGTCCCGGGCGGCGCTGCACGGTCCGCCACCACCCCGCCGAGCTGCACGACGAAGGCGGTGTGCGGCCCGGGCTCCCCCGTCACCGCACAGTCACCGAACGACGGCGCCCACCCCGCGATGCTCATCGCCCGGAGCAGGTACGAGTCGAGCGTGGCGCTGACGACGTGCTCGTGCCTGGACAGTGAGCGCAGGGCACCGACGAGCAGCAGGTACTGCTGGAGCCCGGCGTCCGCCTCGCTCAACCGGTCCGCCGTCTCGACCATGGCGCTGGCCGCCGTGTAGGCGCCGTAGTCGGTGACGATCTGGGCGCCGTACGAGCCGAGGCTCTCGGCCTGGGTGACGATGTCGAGCGACCGACCCTCGTAGAACTGCGCGTCGACGACCATGAACGGCTCGAGTCGCGACCCGAACTTCGACGCCGTGCGCCGTACCCCCTTGGCCACCGCCCGGATCTTGCCGTGCTGCCGGCTCAGCATGGTGACGATGCGGTCGGCCTCGCCGAGCTTGTGGGTGCGCAGCACGACGCACTCGTCCCGGTACAGCGGCATTGCCCCAGTATCCCCCGCGGCGCCGACAGCGGGTGCCGGCGGCGAGGCCGGCGCCGAGCGCGGCGCGGCGTCGCCCGAGCGGCGAGCGCGGAGCGCCGAGCGCCGAGCGCCGAGCGCCGAGCGAGCGAGACGCGCCGCGCGCGGTCTGCCGAGCGGGCAGATCCCGTCGCCGGACGACGCCGAGCGTGACCGAACCCGCCCACTCGACGCACCGCCGTCGCCGGACGACGCCGAGCGTGACCGAACCCGCCCGCTCGACGCACCGCCGACGCCGGACGACGCCGAGCGTGACGGGATCCACCGGCTCGCGGCACCGCCGATGCCGCGCGACGACCGGTCGTCGGCGTCCTGTCCGGTCGGCGCCGAGCGGGCACGACACACCGCGTGAGTTCCGTCCGGCGGGCAGATCCCGTCGCCGGACGACACCGAGCGTGACGGGATCCGCCCGGTCGACGACACGTCCACAGACGGGAGGCGCGGTGTGGGACGGACCCGCACCGCGCCTCCCGAGAGCGCTGGCGTCCTACGCCGTGACCAGCTCCGGCGTCCCGGTCGCGGCCCCGGCGCGCACGGCCCGGTTCACCGCGGAGACGATCGCCTTGAGCGAGGCGGTCGCGATGTCGGCGTCGATCCCGACGCCCCACAGCCGCGTGCCGTCCACGTCGAGCTCGACGTAGGCGGCGGCCTTCGCGTCACCCGAGGCGCTCATCGTGTGCTCGGAGTAGTCGTACAGCGTGACCGCGACGCCCTGCTCCCGCATGACGGTGAGGAACGCGTCGACCGGACCGGTGCCGACTGCATCGGCGGCGACGGACCCCTCGTCGACACGCATCGCGACGTGGAGCTCCGTGGTGCCGTCGAAGTCGCTCGACGTCGCCGTCTTCGTGATCTCGTACCGGCCCCACTTGTCCGACTCGTCGTCGGCGGGCAGGTACTCGTCGCGGAACAGGTCCCAGATCCGGTCGGACGAGAACTCGCCGCCCTCGGTGTCGGTGCGCTGCTGCACCACGCCGGAGAACTCGATCTGCAGCTTGCGGGGCAGGTCGATCGCGTGGTCGGTCTTGAGCAGGTACGCGACGCCGCCCTTGCCGGACTGCGAGTTGACGCGGATGACGGCCTCGTACGAGCGGCCGATGTCCTTCGGGTCGACGGGCAGGTACGGCACCGCCCAGGCGATGTCGTCGACGGACTTCCCCGCGGCGGTGGCCTTGGCCTGCATCGCCTCGAAGCCCTTGTTGATGGCGTCCTGGTGCGAACCGCTGAACGCCGTGTAGACCAGGTCGCCGGCCCAGGGCTGCCGCTCGGGCACCGGCAGCTGGTTGCAGTACTCGACGGTGCGCTTGACCTGGTCGATGTCCGAGAAGTCGACCTCGGGGTCGATGCCCTGCGTGAACAGGTTCATGCCGAGGGCGACGAGGTCCACGTTGCCGGTGCGCTCGCCGTTGCCGAACAAGCACCCCTCGATGCGGTCCGCCCCGGCCATGTAGCCGAGCTCGGCGGCGGCGACGGCGGTGCCGCGGTCGTTGTGCGGGTGCAGCGACAGGATGACGTCCTCGCGGTGGTCGAGGTTGCGCGACATCCACTCGATCGAGTCGGCGTAGACGTTGGGCGTGGCCATCTCGACCGTCGCCGGGAGGTTGATGATCACCTTGCGGTCGGAGGTCGGCTCGAAGACCTCGAGCACGGCGTTGCAGATCTGCGCCGCGACCTCGAGCTCGGTGCCCGTGTAGGACTCCGGTGAGTACTCGTAGAACACCTGCGTGCCGTGCTGCAGCCGGGCCTCGGCCGCCTTGCACATCCGGGCGCCCGCGACGGCGATGTCGACGACGCCCTGCACGTCGGTGCGGAAGACGACCTCGCGCTGGACGATGGACGTCGAGTTGTAGAGGTGCACGATGGCCTGCTTCGCCCCGTCGATCGCCTCGTACGTGCGGTCGATGAGGTGCTCACGCGCCTGGGTCAGCACCTGGATCGTGACGTCGTCCGGGATCGCGCCGTCCTCGATGAGCGACCGGACGAAGTCGAAGTCGGTCTGCGATGCGCTCGGGAAGCCGACCTCGATCTCCTTGTAGCCCATCCGGACGAGCAGGTCGAACATGGTCCGCTTGCGCTCGGAGTCCATCGGGTCGATCAGGGCCTGGTTGCCGTCGCGGAGGTCCACCGCGCACCACCGAGGCGCCCGGTCGATGCGCTTCGTCGGCCAGGTGCGGTCGGGCAGGTCGACGCGGATCTGCTCGTGGAAGGGGACGTACTTGTGGATCGGCATCCCGGAGGGGCGCTGGGTGTTCTGCATGGTCGTCGCTTTCGTCGTCTCGCCGGCATCGGCGCTGTGGGGGGCCACGACGGACTCCGCGACGAGGTGGGCCGTGTGTCAGGCCTCGTCGCGGCAGCGAAGGAGGAGGAGCGCCGAGTACATCGCTGCCACCGTAGCACTGGTACACCAGCGCGGTGCAAGTGGATGACGTCCCGGATGCTCCTCCCGACCCGTGCGGTCAGTCGACGGCGAGCGCCTCGGTCGGTGACACCCGCATGGCCCGCCGGACCGGTGCGACCGTGGCGACGACCGCGAGCACGAGGGCCCCCACCACCACGACCGCGACGGTCAGCGGCGGCAGCACGGGCGTGACGACCGTCCCGAGCGAGCCGAGCATCGTCTGCCCGCCGACCCAGCCGTACAGGGTGCCGAGGACGAGTCCGGTGACGACCGCGGCGACGACCATCTGCACGGCCTCGGTCACGATCATGCGTCGGACCTGCGCCCCGGTCAGCCCGAGGACGCGCAGCAGGCCGAGCTCACGACGACGCTGGAGCACGCCGAGCGCGAGGGCGTTCACGACGCCGACCGCGGCGATCACCGCGGAGAACCCGACGATCACGCTCAAGACGGCGTTCAGCTGCACGAAGAAGTCCCGCTGCGCCTGGACCGCGTCCGCCGGCAGGGAAGCGTCGCCCATCGCCGCCATCTGGGTCTCGACCACGTGCTGCATGATCCCGAGCGCGACCGCGAAGGTGACGAGCAGGGTCACGCCGATGACGAGCCCGATGGTGGCCCGTGACGACCGGCCCGGAGCCCGCATCGCGTTGCGACCGGCGAGCAGGACGACCGGGTCACGGGACCCGATCCGACCGATGAACTGCAGGACCGGGGGCATCACGATCGTCGCGCCGACCGCGACCCCGGCGAAGGAGACGAACCCGCCGAGGGCCGCCGGCAGGACGGCCGCGGGCGTGGCGGGGCTGAGGACCAGACCGAGCACCATCAGCAGCGCACCGACCGTCATGAGCAGGACCGCCCAGACCGTCCGCGCCCGGCCCGACCGGACGTCGGCGTGGCTCGGCTCGACGGTCGATGACAGCGCCTGCAGCGGCGTGACCGTCAGCACCCGGCGGGACCCGGCCGCGAACGCGCCCCAGGTCGCCAGGACCACGGCGACGAGCGGCAGCACGAGTTCCCACGGGACGAGCGTGTAGGTGGTCTCCGGGAGGAAGCCGGTGCTCCGCAGGACCGCGACGAAGCACGCGGACAGCCCGGTGCCGACGACGGTGCCCACCGCGCCGCCGACGGCACCGACGACGAGGCCGGTGCGGATCGTCCGGGCACGCAGGGTGGCGCCCGTCGCCCCGATCAACCGCTGGAGGGCGATCGTGCGGGTCTGCCCCGCGATGATCGTGGCGCAGGTGTTCGCCGTCACGATCGCACCGACGTAGAGGGCGATGCCGAGGAAGAGCCACCCGACGACGGACAGGATCGCCCGGACGGGTGCGAGGTCGTCGAGACCCGCGGCAGCCATCGCCTGGGTCACGATGCCGGGAGCGATGACGAGGGCGGACCCGAACGTCGTGCCGAGGGCTGCGACGAGGACCGTCGGGGCGAACGTGCGCAGGCCGGTCACGCGGCTGCCTCCATCCCGAGCATCGTCGCCGAGATCTCGGCGGCGGTCATCGACGGGCGGTCGTCCACGATCCGCCCGTCGGCGAGGAAGAGGATGCGGTCCGCGTTCGCGGCGGCCGTCGGGTCGTGCGTGACCATGACGACGCTCTGCCCCCACTCCTGCACGGCGCCGCGGAGGATCGCGAGGACGTCACGCCCGGTGCGTGAGTCGAGGGCGCCCGTCGGCTCGTCCGCGACCACCACGGCGGGACGCGACGCGAGCGCACGCGCGATCGCGACGCGCTGCTGCTGTCCGCCGGAGAGTTGGTGCGGCCGGTGGGTCAGACGGTCACCCAGGCCGAGCAGGTCGACGAGCCGGTCGATCCACGCCGACTCGTCCCGGCTCGGCTGGTGCCCACCGAGCAGGAACGGCAGCCGGATGTTCTCCCGCACGTCGAGCGTCGGGACGAGGTTGAAGGACTGGAACACGAACCCGAGCCGGCGACGGCGCAGTTCGGTGAGCTCGCGGTCCCCGAGGCCGGTGATGTCGACCCCGTCGATCGTGATCCGCCCGGTGCTCACCGCGTCGAGCCCCGCGGCGACGTGCATGAGCGTCGACTTGCCGGAGCCCGACGGCCCCATCACGGCGGTGAACTCCCCCGCCCCGATGTCGACGCTGACGTCGTCGAGCGCGGTGACGCGGCGGGCGGCGTCGCCGTAGTGCTTGGACACGTGGTCGAGCCGGATGATCGGGGTGTGGTTGGTGGTCATGCTCCGAGCCTGGCGGCCGGGAGGCGCGTCCCGCGTCCGTCGCGCGGCTCCTGTGGATGGTCCGCTCGGCTCGACGTGCTGTGGAGGGGTCATCCTGTCGGATGACAGCGGGTCGCTCCGCCGGTCGACGCCGGGGTCAGTCGGCCCTGGGCACCAGCCCGTGCTCGTGCGCGAACACGACGAGCCGGACGCGGTCCCGCAGGTCGAGCTTGCTGAGCACGCGCGAGATGTGCGTCTTCACCGTCGCCTCGCTGACGTACTCGTGCTGGGCGATCTCGCTGTTGCTGTACCCGCGTGCCGCGAGGTCGAAGATCTCCCGCTCACGGGGCGTCAGCTCGGCGAAGGCGGCGGGCACCGCGGCGGCCTGGGCCGCGCCGTCGTCGTACCGGCGGAGGAGCTCGCGGGTGGCGGAGGCGGCGAACACGGCGGTGCCGGCGTGCACGGTCCGGACCGCGGCGAGCAGGAACTCCGGGTCGGCGTCCTTGAGCACGAAGCCGCTCGCGCCCGCCCGGATCGCCTTCGCGGCAGCCTCGTCGAAGTCGAAGGTGGTGAGCACGAGCACCTTCGCGGCGTCTGCCCCGCCCTGCTCGACGATCCGTGCGGTCGCGGTGATCCCGTCCATCACGGGCATCCGGACGTCCATGAGCACCACGTCCGCCCCGGTGCGCCGCACGAGCTCGGCGCCCTCGGCCCCGTCGCCGGCCTCACCGACGAACTGCAGGTCGGGCTGTGAATCGATGAGCATCCGGATCCCGGTGCGGAAGAGCGCCTGGTCGTCGACGAGGGCGACCCGGATCGGGCCACCGGTCGGCTGGGACGTGGTCATCTGGTGCGCTCCTGCTCCATCTGGGTGATGCGGCCGCGGGGGAACTGGCCGCTCGCGGGGACCGCGGGCATGCGCACGGCCACCACGAAGTCGTCACCGCGGTGCCCGGCCGTCATCGACCCCCCGGTCATCGTGACACGCTCGCGCATGCCGACCAGTCCGTGCCCGGTGCCGGGGCCGCTGGAGCCGTCGTCGGCGCGCCGGTTCACGACGGTGATCTCGACGGTGTCGGGACGGTAGGTCAGCGCGGTGTGGACCGGTGTCCCGCTCTCCCCGTGCTTCCACGCGTTCGTCAGGCTCTCCTGGACGATCCGGTACACGGCGAGCTGGGTCGTCGTGGGCAGACCGGTCGGGTCGCCTTCCCGGTCCACACGGACGTCGAGGCCGACCTCGCGCATCTCGGCCACGAGCACCTCGAGGTCGGCTGCCTCGGGCGTCGGGGCGGTCCCCTGCTCGTGCCGCAGGGCGCCGAGCAGCTCGCGGACGTCACCGAGGGCACTGCGAGCGGTGCTCGAGATGGTCTCGAGCGCCTGGTCCGCGATCGCGGGGTCGGTCTTGGCGGCGTAGCGTGCCCCGTCCGCCTGGGCGATGACGACAGCCAGCGAGTGCGCGACGATGTCGTGCATGTCGCGGGCGATCCGCACCCGCTCCTGCTCGACCGCGACCGCACGGTCGGCGCGTGCGGCATCCCGTTCGGCGACCAGCTGGGCCTCCCGGCTCATGCTCGCGGACCGGCGGGCGCGGCGGACGAGTCCGGCGAGCCACGGCAGCAGGAGCAGCAGCAGGACGCCGGCGAACGTCGCGAGCACGACCTGCAGGGTCTCGAGCGTGGGCGACGAGGCGGTCTCGATGCCGGAGCGGCGCTGGTGGTCGTACAGCCCGACGTACGCCGCCGCGACCGCGGATCCGCCGATGGCCGAGACCAGGCCGGCGATGCGGACGCGCTTGCTGCCGTAGGCGCTCGTGGTGAAGAGCACGCCGGCGAGCAGCGCGTTCGAGTAGTCCGGCACCTGCATGGTCACCATCTCGAAGACGGCGATCACCCACGAGAGTGCGAGCGACAGCCCCGGCGACAGGCGACGGATCGCGAGGGCGATGCTCAGTCCGACCACCGTCACCAGCCAGAGGGACGGCAGGTCGGCGGACGCACGCAGGAGCGTCAGCAGCCCGCCGAGCAGCACCGCTGTGGTGACGTCGGTGACGAGCTGCGCGCGCAGCAGGGGGCGGAACACCACCCCACGGTACGACGCGGCCGGAGGACGCGCGTCCGACCAGGGGATGACCCGGATCAGAAGCCCAGACGGCCGAGCTGCTTCGGGTCGCGCTGCCACTCCTTGGCGACCTTGACACGGATGTTCAGGTAGACGTGGCGACCGCCGAGCAGCGACTCGATCTCGGCCCGGGCACGTGATCCGACGTCCCGGAGCCGCTCGCCGCCCCGCCCGATGACGATCGCCTTCTGGCTGTCGCGCTCGACGAACAGGTTCGCGAAGATCCGCAGCGGTCCGTCGGGGTCGTCCTCGTCGTCGGGCTCGACGACGTCCTCGATGACGACCGCGAGCGAGTGCGGCAGCTCGTCGCGGACGCCCTCGAGCGCGGCCTCGCGGACGAGCTCGGCGATGCGGTCCTCGTCGGTCTCCTCGGTGACGGTGGAAGCGTCGTACAGCTGCGGCGACTCGGGCAGCAGCTTCGTGATCTCGGCGAGCAGCACCTCGAGCTGCAGGCCCTTCGTCCCCGACGTCGGGATGATCGTGTCCCACTCCCGCAGCTGGGACACCGCGAGGAGCTGCTCGCCGACGCGGTCCTTCGGGGTGCCGTCGATCTTCGTGACGATCGCGATCTTCCGCGCCCGCGGGTACTGGTCGAGCGACTCGTTGATGAACCTGTCGCCCGGCCCGATCGGCTCGTCGGCCGGCACGCAGAAGCCGATCACGTCGACGTCACCGAGCGTCGACTGCACGAGGTCGTTGAGCCGTTCGCCGAGCAGGGTGCGGGGGCGGTGCACACCCGGGGTGTCGACGATGATGACCTGGCCGTCGGGCCGGTGCACGATGCCCCGGATGGCGCGTCGCGTGGTCTGGGGCTTCGACGAGGTGATCGCGACCTTCTCGCCGACCAGGGCGTTCGTCAGCGTCGACTTGCCGACGTTCGGACGCCCGACGAAGGAGACGAAGCCGGCGCGGTACGGCCGGCCCGGTGTGTCGGTGCCCGTGGCCGCGTCGGTGTCGGTGTCCGTCTCGGTGCCGTGGTCGGGTTCGTGGTCGGTCATGCGTTCGGGGTTCCCGTCGTGCTCGGAGTGGTCTCGTCGAGGGCGTCCTCGGCGTCCTGCAGGGCGGCGCTCCGCTCGGCGAGGACGGTGATCAGGTGGCGGCGCTTGCCTTCGACACGGTCGGCGGTCAGCGCGACCCCGGAGACGGTGGCCTGCTCGCCGCGGACCGGCAGCCGGCCGAGCTCCTTCGTCAGCAGGCCACCGGCGGTGTCGACGTCGTCGTCCTCGAGCTCGACGCCGAAGAGGTCGCCGAGCTCGTCGATCGGCATGCGGGCGGAGATGCGCCAGACGCCCGGGCCGACCTCGGTCCGGTCGACCACGGTGCGGTCGTACTCGTCGGAGATGTCGCCGACGAGTTCCTCGATGAGGTCCTCCATCGTCACGAGCCCGGCGACGCCGCCGTACTCGTCGACCACGAGCACCAGGTGGTTCTTGGCGACCTGCATGTGCCGGAGGGTGTCGTCCGCGGGCTTCGACTCGGGGACGAACTCGGCCGGTCGCAGCAGCGCCGTCACCGGTTCCCGCTCGCTGCCGGGCTGCTCGTACAGGGCGCGGGAGACGTCGCGCAGGTAGAGCACGCCGAGCACGTCGTCGCTGTCCTTACCGGTGACCGGCATGCGCGAGACGCCGGCGACCAGGAACCGTTCCATCCCCGCGGCCAGGGTGGCCTCCCCGTCGACCGTGAGCATGTCGGTCCGGGGCACCATGACCTCGCGCACCAGGGTGTCGCTGAACTCGAAGACCGAGTGGATGAGCTCGCGGTCGTCCTGTGCGAGCACGTTGCTCTCGGTCGCCTCGTCGACGAGCGAGAGCAGTTGCTCCTCGCTCGACACCGTCGATGCGCTGCGGCCACGGCCGGGGGTCACCCGGTCCCCGATCGCGACGAGGAGCCCGGCGAGCGGACCGAGCACGATCCGGACGGCGCGCACGAGTCCTCCGGTGGCGCCGATGAGGCGCTCGGCGTGTGCGCGTCCGACGCTGCGCGGGCTCGACCCGACGAGCACGAACGACACGGCCGTCATGATCGCAGCGGACACGACCAGGGCCACCCACCAGGTGTCGAACACCGTCACGAGGGCGATCGTGACGAGCACCGCGGCGGCGGTCTCGGCGAGCACGCGGACGAAGTTCAGGGCGTTGACGTGCGCGCCGACGTCGTCGGCCACGGCCTCGATCGCACGACGGTTACGGCTGCCACGGGCGATCTCGTCGAGGTCGGCGCGGGACAGCACGGTGAGCGCGGCGTCGGACGCGGCGAGCAGACCGCCGACGACGACCAGGACGAACGCCGCCGCGAGCAGGACGGCGACGAGCACCATCAGGTCACCGCCCGCGTCGCTGTGCCGCGAAGGCGGAGAGGATCTCGCCCTGCAGCCCGAACATCTCGGCCTTCTCCTCCGGCTCGGCGTGGTCGAAGCCGAGCAGGTGGAGGATGCCGTGGCACGTGAGCAGCAGCATCTCGTCGGTGGTGGTGTGCCCCGCGGTCTTCGCCTGCTCGGCGGCGACCTGCGGGCACACGACGATGTCGCCGAGCAGCCCGGCCGGTGTCGGCTCGTCCTCGGTCCCCGGACGGAGCTCGTCCATCGGGAAGCTCAGGACGTCCGTCGGACCCGGCTCGTCCATCCACCGGACGTGCAGCTGCTCCATCGCGCCCTCGTCGACCAGGACGATCGCGAGCTCCGCGTCCGCGTGGACGTGCAGCGCGTCGAGCGCGAAGGCGGCGAGGCGCTGGACGGCCTGTTCGTCGACCTCGACACCCGACTCGTTGTTGAGCTCGATGCTCACCGGTTGCCTCCTCGGGCGTCGTTCTGGGGGTACGGGGACTGCTGGCGGTCCTGCGGCGGGCGCCCGCGACGCTCGGCTCGGTTCGCTCCGGCGGGGTTGCCCGTCGGCGCGGTCCCCCGGCCGGCGGGACGGTGCCCGGCCTGCTCCGCCAGACGTTCCTCGTCGTACACGGTGTAGGCGTCGACGATCCGTCCGACCAGGGTGTGGCGGACGACGTCCTCGCTGCCGAGCCGGGCGAAGTGGATGTCGTCGACGTCGCCCAGGATCCGCGTGACGAGCCGGAGACCCGACAGGTTGCCGGGCAGGTCGACCTGCGTGATGTCACCGGTGACGACCATCTTCGAGCCGAAGCCGAGGCGCGTCAGGAACATCTTCATCTGCTCGGGCGTGGTGTTCTGCGCCTCGTCGAGGATCACGAACGAGTCGTTCAGCGTCCGACCGCGCATGTACGCCAGCGGTGCGACCTCGACGGTGCCGGCTGCCAGCAGCTTCGGGACCAGCTCGGGGTCCATCATCTCGTTGAGGGCGTCGTACAGCGGGCGCAGGTAGGGGTCGATCTTGTCGGTCAGCGTGCCCGGCAGGAACCCGAGCCGCTCGCCCGCCTCGACCGCGGGACGGGTCAGGATGATGCGGGTGACCTCGCGCCGCTGCAGTGCCTGGACGGCCTTCGCCATCGCCAGGTAGGTCTTGCCGGTGCCCGCGGGGCCGATGCCGAAGGTGATGGTGTGCTGGTCGATGGCGTCGACGTAGGCGCGCTGCCCGTCGGTCTTCGGCCGCACCGACTTGCCGCGGCTCGCCACGATCGGGGTGCCGAACGTGTCCGAGGGCTTGCGGTCCTCGTCGAGGATCCGCGCCGACGTCGGGATGTCGGCCGGACCGATGTCCTGCCCGCGCTTCACCATGCCGACGAGCTCGTCGACGAGCGCGTGGGCACGGGCGACGTCGCGCTCGGGTCCGGTGAGCGAGACCTCGTTGCCGCGGACGAGCACCCGGACGCCCGGGTACTGCCGCTCGACCGTCTTGAGCAGGCGGTCCTGCGGGCCGAGGAGCTGGACCATCGCGATGCCGTCGACCCGGATGTCGACGACGACGTCGGACGGGTCGGACACGGGTCGGGTCGTGGGTCGGTCCGGTGCGGGCGCGTCGGACGCGGGGTGGACGGAGTCGTCAACCGGCAAGGAGATTCCCTTCGTGCAGATCACCTGCGAGGACGTGCGCGTGCACGTGGAACACGGTCTGACCGGCGGCTTCGCCGGTGTTGAAGACGAGACGGAACTGGCCGCCGGCCCGCTCGTCCGCGATGCGGCGGGCGGTCGCGACGACGTGCGCCAGCAGCTCGGGGTCACCGGCGGCGAGCTCGGTGACGTCGCGGTACTCCTCGGTCTTGGGCACCACGAGCACGTGGACGGGTGCCTTCGGGGCGATGTCCTCGAACGCGATCACCCGGTCGTCCTCGGCCACGATGGTCGCGGGGACCTCGCGCGCGACGATCCTCGAGAAGATGCTCGGCTCGCTGCTGCTCATGGAGACCATCGTAGGACCCGCCTCCGACGCCGCTACCAGCGCCCGAGCATGGTCTGCAGGACGGCCAGGGCGGACGGTCCGGCGGTCGAGGTGCGGAGCACGGTGTCCCCGAGCCGCACGCGGACGGCGCCGGCGGCCTCGAGCCGGTCGAACTCGGGACCGTCGATCCCGCCCTCGGGTCCGACGACCAGGACGATCTCGTCGACGTCGGCCGGCGGCTCCCACGCCGAGAGCCGCACCGCGCCGACCGGGTCCAGCACGACCAGCGCACGCCGCGCCTCCCGGCCGACCGCGGCCAGCTGCGCCGTCGTCACCGGTGCGTCCACCGTCGGGACGCGCGACCGGACCGCCTGCTTCGCGGCCTCCTGCGCGATCGCCGCCCACCGGGCGCGTCCCTTCTCGACCTTCGCGCCGTCCCACCGCGACACGCTGCGCGCTGCCGCCCAGGGGACGATGCGGTCGACGCCGATCTCGGTGGCTGCCTGCACCGCCATCTCGTCACGCCCGCCCTTCGCGAGCGCCTGCACGAGCACCAGCGCCGGACGCGGTTCCGCCTCGACGGCGACGTCGGCGACCGTCAGGGTCAGCGTGTCCTTGCCGGTCGACGCGACCGCGCCCGTGACGACCGTGCCCCGGCCGTCGGAGAGGCGCAGCGTCTCGCCGACGCGGACCCGCGCGACCGAGACGGCGTGTCGGCCCTCCGCGCCGTCGAGCGACACCGCGTCACCGGCGCCGAGGTCGTCGAGGGTCCCCGGACCGACGAGGTAGAGCGACGCCATCAGAAGTTGAAGAAGCGGTCGCGGAGCTTGCCGAACATGCCCTGCTGGAAGCGTGCGAGCTGCGGTCCCGGTGCCTTGTGCGTCTTCGCGAGCTGCTCGACGAGCCCACGTTCCTTGTGCGAGAGCTTGGTCGGGGTCACGACCTGCACGCCGACGCGGAGGTCGCCCCGGCCGGTGCCGCGCAGCTTCGTCACGCCGCGGTCCTTGATGACCAGGACGTCGGCGCTCTGCACGCCCGGACGGATCTCGAGCTCGACCGGCCCGTCGAGCCCGTCGATCGTCGTGTGCGCGCCGAGGATCGCATCGGTCATCTGGACCTCGAGCGTCGCGAGCAGGTCGTCGCCGTCGCGGCTGTAGACGTCGTGGTGGCGCACCTTGACCTCGAGGTACAGGTCGCCGGACGGGCCGCCCGCGGGTCCGACCTCGCCCTGGCCCGGCATCTGCAGGCGCAGCCCGGTCTCGACGCCGGCGGGGACGTCGACGGGGATGGTCCGGCGGGCGCGGACGCGCCCCTGGCCCTGGCACGTCGGGCAGGGGCTCGGGATGACGGTGCCGTAGCCGCGGCACGTCCCGCAGGGCGCGCTGGTCACGACGTTGCCGAGGAGCGAGCGGACCTGGCGCTGGATGTGCCCGGAGCCACCGCAGATGTCGCAGGTGCGGGGGCTGGTCCCCGGCGCACAGCACGAGCCGTGGCACGTGTCGCAGACGACGGCCGTGTCGACCTCGACGTCCTTGTGGGTGCCGAAGACGACCTCGTCGAGGTCGACCTCGATGCGCAGCAGGGCGTCCTGCCCGCGCTCGGCACGGCTGCGCGGACCGTTGCCGCGTCCGCCGCCGTCACCCCCGCCGAAGAAGGCGTCGAAGATGTCGCTGAAGCCACCGGCGGCACCGCCGCCGAAGGGGCTCTCCTGCGGGCCGGCGTCGTAGCGTCGGCGCTGCTCCGGGTCGCTCAGCACGTCGTACGCGTGCGTCACGTCCTTGAAGCGCTCGGCCGCGTCCGGGCTCGGGTTGACGTCCGGGTGGAGCTCGCGCGCCAGCCGTCGGTAGGCCTTCTTGATGTCGGCATCGGAGGCGTCCGGCTGGACGCCGAGGACGTCGTAGTGGTCTGCCACGGTTCCCTCAGTCGGTTTCGGTTCGGTCGGTGGGTCGCGGCGGTCGCCGCGGTCCGGTCTGGAGGCGCGGAGCCGGTCCGCTGGACACCGCGCGTCGGGCGCAGGGTCCGGTCAATGTTCGCCCAGCAGCTTGGACAGGTACCGTGCGACCGCACGGACGGCCGCCATGTTCGTGCCGTAGTCCATGCGGGTGGGGCCGAGGACCCCGAGTCGGGCGACCGCTCCGCCGCCGGCGAGGTAGCCACCGGCGACGATGCTCGTCGCGTCGAGGCCGTACTCGGCGTTCTCGACGCCGATGCTCGCGGCCACGGCCACGTCGTCCACCTGCATCTCGCCGAACAGGCGGAGCAGGGTCACCTGCTCCTCGATCGCCTCGAGCACGGAGAACAGTCCGCCGGAGAAGTCGCGTTCGCTCTTCGCCAGGTTCGCCGCGCCGGCCATGACCAGGCGGTCCTGCCGGTTCGCCGCGACCTGCTCGATGAGCGTCGCGACGACGACGCCGCCGAGGGTCTGCGCGTCCGGACGGAGCTGCTGCGGCACCTCGCGCAGGGCACGCGGGACGTCCTGCAGCAGGAGCCCGACGCTCGCCCCGTTCACGACGGTGCGGAGCTCGGTGAGCGACCCCTCGTCGAGGGGGACGTCCGTCTCGACCACGCGCTGCTCGACCCGGGCGGTGTCGGTGATGAGCACGACCATCAGGCGGGTGTCACCGAGCCGGACGAGCTCGACGTGCTGCACGCGTGCGCGCACCATCGACGGGTACTGCACCAGCGCGACCTGGTTGGTGAGCTGGCTGAGCAGGCGGACCGTGCGACCGAGGACCTCGTCGAGGTCGTTCGGCGTGCCGAGGAAGGTCTCGATGGCGTGGCGCTGCGCGCTCGACAGCGGCCGGGCTGCGGCCAGGTGGTCGACGAAGAGTCGGTACCCCTTGTCGGTCGGCACCCGCCCCGACGAGGTGTGCGGCGCCACGATCAGCTGTTCGTCCTCGAGCTGCGCCATGTCGTTGCGGATCGTCGCGGCGCTGACCCCGAAGGCGTGACGCTCGACGATCGTCTTCGAGCCGACGGGCTCGCGCGAGGCGACGTAGTCCCGCACGATCGCCTTGAGGACCTCGAGGGAGCGTTCGCTGACCATCCGGACCCCTTCCGTTCGATGCTGGCACTCGGACGTGTCGACTGCTGATCCTACGCCCGACCGCCGACCGACCGGGACCGCCGGGGCCCACGCCGGTACGCTCACGGCATGAGCTACGGACAGCAACCGGGCGGCCCGCAGGACGGCCGCTACGGCCAGCAGCAGGGCGGACCCCAGAACCCGCAGGGACCGCAGTACCCGGCCGGCTTCACGCCGCCCCAGCCGATGTCGCCGGAGGACCAGCGACTCTGGGCGACGCTGACGCACGTCGGCGGCATCTTCTTCAGCCTGGTCGTGCCGATCATCGCCTACCTGGTGCTGCGCGACCGCGGGCAGTTCGTGAAGGAGCACACCCGTCAGGCACTGAACTTCCACATCACGATGGCGATCGCCGGGTTCGTGTGCAGCCTGTTGGCGTTCGTCGTCATCGGACTCGTGCTGCTGCCGATCCTGTACGTGATCGTGATCGTCTTCGCGATCATGGCCGCCCTCGCGGCGAACCGCGGTGACTTCTACCGCTACCCGCTCACCATCGAGTTCATCAAGCAGTAGCGCGCGAGCGACCGCCGGCGCGTCAGTCGAGCAGCTCGCGGACGACCGCGTCCGCGAGCAGCCGGCCCTGCAGGGTGAGCTCGATGCGTCCCCGCACCGCGGCCGTGCCGTCCACGAGGCCACGCGCGATGAGACCGGCGACCCGGCCACGTGCCTCCCGGCCGAGCTCCGCGGTGGTGAGCTCGCCGCGGACGCGCGCGGCGAGCAGCACCCGTTCGACGTACCGGGTGTCGGCGTCGAGCGTCTCGCGCCCCGCCGCGGGCGACTCGCCTGCCAGCACCCGGTTCGCGTACGCGGCCGGGTGCTTCACGTTCCACCAGCGGGTGCCGGCGACCGCGGAGTGCGCACCCGGGCCGACGCCCCACCAGTCGTGGCCCTTCCAGTAGGACAGGTTGTGTCGGCTCGCGTGGCGCTCCGGACCACCGGCCTCGTCGGTGCGCGCCCAGTTCGAGACCTCGTACCAGGAGTACCCGGCGTCGGCGAGGGTCCGGTCGGCGAGCTCGTACATGTCGGCGGCGAGGTCGTCGTCCGGGGCCGGCAGGTCGCCGCGGGCCACCATGCGCCCCATCGCCGTGCCGTCCTCGACGATGAGCGAGTACGCCGACACGTGGTCGGGCGCGCAGGCCAGCGCGGCCTCGAGCGAGGTGCGCCAGTCGTCGAGCGACTCCCCCGGGGTCGAGTAGATGAGGTCGAGGCTGACGTCGAGGCCCTGCTGCTTCGCGAGGTCCACCACGACCGGAACCCGCTCGGGGTCGTGGGTCCGGTCGAGCGTCGCGAGGACGTGCGGGACGGCCGACTGCATGCCGTAGCTCATCCGGGTGAACCCGCCGCGCTGCAGGGTCGCGATCGCGTCCGCGTCCACGGAGTCCGGGTTCGCCTCGGTGGTGACCTCCGCCCCCGGCAGGATGCCCCACGTGTCGTCGATCGCCCGGAGGATCATCACCAGGTCGTCCGCCGGCAGCATCGTCGGCGTGCCACCGCCGAAGAACACCGTCGAGACCGGGCGTCGCGGCACCCCGGAGCGGTCGAGGACCTCGGCCGCCCACCGGATCTCCTGCACCGCGTGGCCGGCGTAGTCGTCACGGCGCACCCCGCGCAGCTCGGACGCCGTGTAGGTGTTGAAGTCGCAGTAGCCGCACCGCACCCGGCAGAACGGCACGTGGACGTAGACGCCGAAGGGGACGTCGCCGGCGCCGGGGCCAGGGGTGAGCAGGCCGTCCGCGGGAGCGGGATCGGCGATCGGGAGCGCACTCGGCATGGACTCCATTCTCGGCCATGATGGAGCCATGGAGCACCACACCGTCCCCACCACGGTGCTGTGGGACATCGACGGCACCCTCGTGCTGAACGCGGCGTCGCCCGGCAACCTGTACCACCTGGCCGTCGAGCGCGCGGTCGGCCGCGACCTCGTGCTGAAGGTCGGACACCAGCACGGCCGGACCGACGCCGGGCTCATCGCGGACCACGTCCGGGCACACGACCTCGACGACGCGCTCATCCCCACGGTCAGCCGGCACCTGCGCGACCTGACCGACGAGCGCTACGGCCGGGGCGAACGCCGCTCCCCCGCCCCCGGAGCCGCCGCGCTCGTCCGCCGGTTCGCCGGACTCGGCTGGCGGAACGGCCTGCTGACCGGCAACTCCGAGCACCGGGCCCGCGTGAAGCTGGGCGGGGCGGGCTTCGACCTCGGCGCCTTCGACTGGGAGCACTCGTACTTCGGGGACGCGGAGGTCGAGCGCACCGGCGTCACCGCACGCGCCGCCGCCGCCCTGTCCGGGGAGCGAGCCGTCATCGTCGGCGACACCCCGCGGGACGGCGAGGCGGCCGACGCGGTGGGGATCCCGTTCGTCGCGGTCGCGACCGGGGTCTACGAGGTCGACGCCCTGCGTGGGACGAGCGCGGTGTGCGTCGCGCGGGACTGCGTGCAGGACGCCCGACTGCTCGAGGAGGCGATCGCCGCGCTGCCGCCGCTGCGCTGAGCGGCGGCGGCGGTGGCGGTCGGTCGGTGCGCCGTACCGAGCACGCGGTCGGACGCCTCGTGTCGACCGGTCAGTCGCCGCGCAGTGCGCTGAGGTACTTCGCTGCCATGACCCGCTGCTGTCGACGGAGCAGCGGCGCCACGAACGCCCACTTCCGGCTCGACGGCTGCGAGAACTGGCGGACCTGCAGCCACACCGAACCGTCGCTCGTGCGCTCGACCACGAAGGACTCCTCGCCGGACAGCGGGTGCCCCTCGAGCGTGCCGTAGGCGAAGCCCTTGCGGTCGGTCTCGTCGATGATCGACACGACGCGGACCGGCGCGTGCACGGTCTGCCCGAACGCGTGCATCTCGAGCGTCGCCGTGGTGCCCGCCGTCAGCAGCGGGGTGCCGTCGGCGGCGAACTTCTCCACCCGGGGCGTGCCGATCGAGGCCGGTGCGATCGGGACACCGTGCTCGTCGAACGTCACCGGGTTGTAGCGGACCTCGTCGTCGTCGGGATGGTCCTCGACCTGCACCCGGATGCCGCTGCGCTCCTGGATCTGCCAGGTGAACGCCTGCGTCACCGCGGTCTCGAACCGGGCGTCGCCGTGGCCGATGCGCGCCCGCGACTCCGCCGGGGTGAAGCCCTCCGGCGGGTAGGTCATGAGGTCCGCCGCCTGCGTGGCACCGACGGCACCGTAGGTCAGGGCGGTCCGGTAGCTGCCGCGGGAACTCATGGAGCCATCGTACCGGGGCCGCTCGGTCCGACCTGTGTCAGCGTGGCGTGACGGCGAGGTTCCGCCACTCGGCCTCGGTGCCCTGCTCGCGGATCCCGACCGCGCCGCTCGTCGACGAGCAGGCACCGAAGGACACGCGACCCTGGACGGGTGTCCCGCCGTCGGCCGGTGACGCGGTGGCCGTGATCGTGCAGCCGACCGCCTCGACGGTGAGGTGCCACCACTCCTCGGCCTGCACCGTCCGACCGAAGGACACGAACGACCCGACGAACCCGGGCGACCGGTGCTCGCCGATGGTCATCCCGGTCGCGGTGATGCCGACGGAGTAGGCGCGCATCGAGTCGATCCCCGTGGACGGGTCGTTCACCCGGACGACGAGACCCGCGTCGCTGCCCGACCTCGGGGTGCGCATCAGGCGCACGTCGCCCGTCAGGGTCATGTCGCCCCAGACCCGGTTCAGGACCTGCTTGTCCCCGGTGTTCGCGTAGGCCGTGCTGCGGATCCGTTCCTCCTGCTGGTCGATCGCCCACGTGCCCCCGAACACCCGCGCGGGCGCTCCGTCCTCGAACCGGCCCGTGGCGAGGGTCGAGTTGTACGGGTCCGCCGCGAGCGAGGGTGCGAGGGCACCCGCTGTGGCCGTCACGAAGCGGTAGCCGGCTGCGCTGCCGTTGCCGCGCAGCCCGATCGCGCCCGACGTCAGGCAGTCGGCCGACGACTCCGAGACGCTCGCCCGCGTCCAGTCGTTCGCGCCGACGGTGGTCGACCAGGCGGTGATGCCGCACCCGGCGGCCTGCACGACCACGTGGTAGAACTGTCCGTTCGCGAGCCTGCCGGGGATCGTCGCGGACGCCAGTGGGGTCGTCGCACCGTGCTTCGTCCGGCTGATCGACAGCGTGTTGTCCGTCCGGTCCAGACCGATCGAGTACCCCGTGAACGCATCGGCACCCGGAGCGGGATCCGTGACGCGGACCAGGAGCCCTGCGTTCGTCCCGCTGTTCACCTGGACGTCCGCCTGCATCGTGTAGTCCGTCCACGACGGGTCACCCGTGACGGCCTTGGGCCCGTCGGAGGAGCCTGCCGTCTCGGTGAACGTGCCGTAGCCGAACTGCGTCCGGGTCGTCCAGGAGCCGCCGTAGGTCCTCCACGCCCCCTGCCCTCCGGCGAAGGAGTCACGGAACGGCAGGCCCGTCAGGGCGTAGTCACCGACCGTGCTCGCGGTGCTCCGGTTCGACGACGCCGCCGTGTACGCGGCGAGGGTGGGATCGGCCGTCGTGGTGACACCGGTCGCCACGGTGAGCGCCACGACGAGCGCCCCGGTGAGCACGCCCGCCGTCCTGGCACTCACGACGACACCGCCGGGAGGTCCGTCGCAGGGTCCTCCGTGTGCCCGGGATCGGGGACACGGAGGCTCTGCGACCGGGCCAGGAGGGCCCCGACGACGAGGGGTGCGGCGCAGAGCAGGGCGAGCACCGCCCAACCGAGCGGGGAGAGGTCGAGTCGAGCGGCGAGCGCGACCGCGCCGTCCGACCCCGGAGGCAGGGGCACCTGACCGACGGCACCGCTGACGAGCCGGTCGGACGCACCGGACGGTCCGACCACCCGGATCGGCAGCAGACCGGTCGAGACCACGTGTGCCACCGGCCGCGTCCCCGGGTCGACGCCGGTCACGACGAGGGCGGCGAACGGTCGGAAGACCGTCACCACGCCGGCCAGCACCGCGGCCGAGCCGAGCAGGCGAGCGGCGGTCCGCGGAGCGCCCGCGCCGAGGAGCCCGGTCAGGAGCCAGACGAGACCGACCCCGCCGACGGACCACGGCAGCATGCGGAGCGCCCACCCCGCACCGGGCAGGACTGCGACGACCCTGCCGACCACGTCAGCGCGGCTGACGGTCCAGCCGTCGGCAGCACCGTTCGCGTCGCCCTTGGTGGTGAACGCGCCGTCCTCCACCGCGCTGATGCGGTGCGTGTAGGGCAGTCGAGGCGCCGTCCCCCCGCCCTCGGCGACCGGTGGGACGAAGGTGATGACGTCGCCGACGGCCAGCCGGTCCGGTCCGGGCGGCAGGGTGACGACGAGCGAGCCGACGGGTGCCGTGCGGCCCATCGACGGCGTCCGGACGTCGAACGTCCGGACGCCCGCGGCCGTCGCGGCCCCGACACCGAGCAGCACGAGCAGGACGACGGCGACGGTGGCGACGAGCCGCACCCGCACCGCGCGGCCGGGAGCACGCCGGCGACCAGTCGCGGGGACGCCGATCGCGTCCCCGGTCTCCGCCACCGTCATGCGGTGAACGTCCACACGAGCGACTGGCTCATGCTCTGCGCCTGCGAGTCGTTCGGAGCCGCCGGGTCGAGGGCGACCGACACGACGGCGGTACCGCCCTGACCGGCCGCAGGCGCCGGGCTGACGGGGAAGGTCCGCCCGCCGACCGCCGCGGCGCTCTCCCCCGAGACCACGGTCGTGGTCCCCGTCGGCGTCGTCCACGTCACGGTGACGCGCAACCAGGAGCAGATGCTGTTCGACGTCGAGACGGTGCCGATGCAGGTGCCGGGGGTGAGCGAGAAGGCGGACGCGGTGACCCCTCCGGTGTTCCTGATCACCGTGGAGGTGCCACGCGTCGTGTCCCCCGGCCGGAGGTCCTTGCCCGCGTAGAGGTCGGTCGAGCAGGTCGTGGTGGCCGTGGCGGTGCTCCTGCACGCCACGGTCGAGGCGTCTGGGCCCTGCGTCATCTCGATCGAGACGGTGTTGGCGGTGTTCGTGGTGTTCGAGATCGACGCCGTGTACGCCGACGTCGTGCCGGTCGCCGTCAGTGCGAGGGCGACCGAGGCGACGAGTCCCGCCGCCGTGAGGAGCCAGCCCGTGCGCACCGAAGCCCGCGGGACGATCGTCGAGTGCCTTCCCACGACGGCACCGTCAGGCCGAGAACGTGAACGTGAGGGCCTGTGAGAGGGTCACACCCGACGTCGGCGCGGTCGCCCCGTCCGGGAGCGAGACCTGCACGGCCAGCGGGTAGCGCTCGCCTGCGGCGGGTGGGTAGGGCAGCGTGATCGCGTTCGCCGCGAGGTACGCGGGCGTCGTGGACGCGGGCAGCACGTCGGCGCCGCGCCAGGTCATCTTCACGACGAGCTGGCGGCACAGGTCCGACCCGCTCTCGGGCGTGGTCGCGCACGGTCCGCCGGTCAGCCGGAAGCCGGTGGGCGTCGCCGTCCCGGTGTTCTCGAAGAAGATCGTCTGGGGTTCCGACCGGCCCCCTGGTCGCAGGGACTGGCCGCCGTAGAGGTCCGGGTCGGTGCAGCTCGCCGTGCCGTCGGCCGCGGTCGTGCACGCACCCGGCGAACCGTCCGCCGTCGTCTCCACGATCTGGATGGTCGAGGTCGCGACCGTGTTGGTGCCGTGCAGGAAGGCCTGCGTGAAGACCGACAGCGTGCCGCTGAAGCTCATGGCGAGCACCACCGCAGCAGCGACGCCGGCGGCGACCAGGACGAGTTCGGACCGTCGGCGCCGTGCGCGGGGGACGGTCGTTGCGTGACGGGACATCGTGGTTCGCACCTCCGTGTGCACCCCGGGTCCTCGAGCGCCGTGGCGCAGGAGCACGCACGGTCCGGGCGGCCGGGTCCACCCTGAACTGAGGGGTCTTCAGTCGCCCTCGGTACAGATGCGACCGTACAGATCGGGTGACCTGCCCGGTCCCCCAGAGTGCGGGCAGACTGCCCGGTCCACCCACCGCATCCGCGGAGGACCAGGCCGGCCGCCCCCGAACCCCCGGCGGACTGCGCCCCGATCTCGTCCGCTTCGCGCACCGGGACGAGCGGATCCGGGAACGACGGAGCCCCGCTCGTGGCGGGGCTCCGTCGTGCTGCTCGTGCTCGCTGCGGCTACTTCTTCTTCTCTTCGACGTCGCCCGAGAGCGCTGCGATGAAGGCTTCCTGCGGGACCTCGACGCGACCCACCATCTTCATGCGCTTCTTGCCCTCCTTCTGCTTCTCGAGGAGCTTGCGCTTGCGGGTGATGTCACCGCCGTAGCACTTCGCCAGGACGTCCTTGCGCATCGCACGGATGCTCTCGCGGGCGATGATCCGCGCACCGATCGCGGCCTGGATCGGCACTTCGAACTGCTGCCGCGGGATGAGCTTGCGGAGACGCTCGGTCATCAGCGTGCCGTACGCGTACGCCTTGTCGCGGTGGACGATCGCGCTGAACGCGTCGACCTGCTCGCCCTGCAGCAGGATGTCGACCTTGACGAGGTCAGCGGCCTGGTCGCCGGTCGGCTCGTAGTCGAGCGAGGCGTAGCCCTGCGTCTTGCTCTTCAGCTGGTCGAAGAAGTCGAACACGATCTCGCCGAGGGGCATCTCGTACCGGATCTCGACGCGGTCCTCGCCCAGGTACTCCATACCGAGCAGGGACCCGCGTCGCGACTGGCAGAGCTCCATGATCGCGCCGACGTAGTCCTTCGGCGCGAGGATCGCCGCGCGGACCATCGGCTCGCGGACCTCGACGATGCGACCGCCCGGGAACTCGGAGGGGTTCGTGACCTCGGTCACGGTCGTGTCCTCGTTCGTGACCTCGTAGATCACGCTCGGGGCCGTCGTGATGAGGTCGAGGCCGAACTCCCGCGACAGGCGCTCGGTGATGATCTCGAGGTGCAGCAGGCCGAGGAAGCCGCAGCGGAAGCCGAAGCCGAGCGCCACCGAGGTCTCGGGCTCGTACACGAGGGCCGCGTCCGACAGCTTGAGCTTGTCGAGCGCCTCGCGCAGGTCCGGGTAGTCGGAACCGTCGATCGGGTACAGCCCCGAGAACACCATCGGCTTCGGGTCCGTGTACCCGGGCAGTGCCTCGGTCGCCGGCTTCTGCGCCGTCGTGACCGTGTCACCGACCTTCGACTGCCGGACGTCCTTCACACCGGTGATCAGGTAGCCGACCTCGCCGACCGACAGTCCCTTCGTCGGCTTCGGCTCGGGCGACGACACACCGATCTCGAGGATCTCGTGCGTCGACCGGGTCGACATCATCTGGACCTTCTCGCGCGGGTGGATCGTGCCGTCGATCATCCGGACGTACGTCACCACGCCGCGGTAGCTGTCGTAGACCGAGTCGAAGATCATCGCGCGGGGGGCCGCCTCGACGTCGCCGACCGGCGCCGGCACGGTCCGGACCACGCGGTCGAGGAGCTCGGCGACACCGACACCGGTCTTGCCCGAGACGCGGAGGACGTCCTCCGGCTTGCCACCGATGAGCTGCGCGAGCTCGGCGGCGTACTTGTCGGGGTCGGCCGCCGGCAGGTCGATCTTGTTGAGGACCGGGATGATCTCGAGGTCGTTCTCGAGCGCCAGGTACAGGTTGGCGAGCGTCTGGGCCTCGATGCCCTGCGCCGCGTCGACGAGCAGGATCGCGCCCTCGCACGCCGCGAGCGAGCGCGAGACCTCGTACGAGAAGTCGACGTGCCCGGGGGTGTCGATCATGTTCAGGGCGAAGGTCTGTCCGTCGAGCTCCCACGGCATGCGGACGGCCTGCGACTTGATCGTGATGCCGCGCTCGCGCTCGATGTCCATGCGGTCGAGGTACTGCGCACGCATCGCCCGCTCCTCGACGATGCCGGTGATCTGCAGCATGCGGTCGGCCAGCGTGGACTTGCCGTGGTCGATGTGCGCGATGATGCAGAAGTTGCGGATCGCCTCGGCCGGGGTCGCGGCGGGCTCGAGCGGCGCGGATGCTTGTGGGCTCACGGTTCCTCAGGGGGTCGGTGCGGTCGAACGATTGTCCCACGGTTGCACACGGGCAGCGCGCACCGCAGGCCGACCTGTGGAGGCGCGCCGGGGCCCTGGACGGTGTGCAGGACGGACCGGAGGCGCGTGGTCGTGCCCGTCACGGGCCTCCCGTCCGTCAGACGGTCACGCTGGCGGGCGCCGGCAGCGCTCCCAGGCCGCGACGGAGGTCGTCGACGGTCGCGGCCAGGCAGACCCGGATCCACCCCTCACCGGACCGACCGAAGGCGCTGCCCGGCGCGACCGCGACGTGCTCGCGGTGCAGGAACGCCAGCGCCCACTCAGCGACGTCGCCCTGCGACGCGTGCGAGACGTCGATCCACAGGTAGAAGGCGCCGCGCGGGTCGAGGTAGCGGATGCCCGCTGTGTCGAGGACCTCCTTCGCGACGGCGAGGTTCGCTCGGTAGTGCTCGCGTGCGTCCTGCACCGCCTGGTGGTCGCCCACGATCGCCGCCAGCGCCGCCCACTGGTCCGGCTCCGCGACGCAGCTGATCATCGCCTCCTGCGTCGTGCGCATCGTGGGCCCCATGCCCTTCGGCGTCACCAGGTAGCCGACCCGGACACCGGTCATCGCGTACGTCTTGCTCAGCGAGAAGGCGGTGAAGACCCGGTCGTCGTCGTCGAGGGCCGCGATGCTCACGTGACGCGTGCCGTGGGTGAAGTACTCGTAGACCTCGTCGCTGATCACCCACAGGTCGTGCCGCTTCGCCAGGGCCAGGAGCGCGCGCAGGGTGTCCTCGCCGAACACCGAGCCGAGCGGGTTCGACGGCGAGTTCACCACGATCGCACGGGTGTGCTCGGTGACGCTCGCCTCGAGTGCCGCGAGGTCGGGTTCGAAGTCGTGCTGCGGCTCGAGCCGGTACGGCACGGGGGTGGCACCGATGATGTGCGCGTTCATCGTGAAGGTCGTGTAGCCGGGGTCGGGCACCAGGACCTCGTCCCCGGGGCTCAGCACGAGGGTCATCGCCTGGAACAGCGCCTGGGTCGCGCCGATCGTCGTCCAGACCTGCTCGACGTCGACCTCGATGCGGTTCTCGCGACGGAGCTTGTCGCGGATCGCCGCACGGAGCGGTGCGATGCCGCCGTTCGGCGTGTAGTCCGTGCGGTCCTCGGTCCACGCGCGGCGCGCGGCCTCGCCGATGTGCGGCGCGACCGGGACGTCGGGCTCACCGATCACGAGCATCGCGACGTCGGTGTCGTCGGCTCGCAGCAGGGCCGCCTGCTCGTAGACGCGACGGATGCCGGAGGCGGGGACGGAGTCGATGCGTGGAGCGAGGGATGGCACCTCGTCACGGTAGCCCGTCCGTGTTGCGAGGGCGTTTCCGCCGTGGGGCCCTGCGAGGAAGCGCGGCGCGTCGGGGCTTTGGCGGTCCGTGGGTCTGCTGGTAGGGTTGGTGGCTGGCTTCCGCGTTCCCCGCCCACGGGTGGAACGCGATGCGACAGAGGGCCCCTCTACCCGACGTCGCGACCACCCGTAGCAGACGAACAAGGAGCAACACGCATGGCGAACATCAAGTCGCAGATGAAGCGCATCAAGACCAACCTCAAGGCCCAGGAGCGCAACAAGGCCTACCGCTCGGAGCTCAAGACGGTCATCCGCCACACGAACGAGGCCGTCGTCGCCGGCGACAAGGACAAGGCCGTCGCAGCGCTTGCCCTCGCGTCGAAGAAGCTCGACAAGGCCGTGAGCAAGGGCGTCATCCACAAGAACCAGGCGGCGAACCGCAAGTCGGCCATCGCCAAGAAGGTCTCCGCGCTCTGAGCGTCTGACACCTGCACGAGAGCCCCGCACCGATGGTGCGGGGCTCTCGTCGTTGCGGGGCGTGTCCGGGCGGGGCGGTGTGGTGGCCGCGCGGCGCGCTCGTGGCGCCGCGGCGGCAGCGGCGCCGCGCTCGTGGCGGCAGCGCGGCGGCAGCGCCTGGTCGGCCGCGGCGACGGCGCGCTCGTGGCGGCGGCGGCACCGCTGCGACAACGCGTGGTCGGCCGCGGCGCGACTCGCTCGAGAACAACCGGAAGCACCTCGCGCCACGGAGATCCGTGGCGCGAGGTGCTTCTCGTTGTGCCGCAGCCTCGTCGCCGCGCGCGGTACCCCGTGCGGATCGCGTGCACCGGCGCCGCACGGGCACGGGCGCCGCACGGGCGCCGCACGGGCACGGGCACGGGCTCAGGCACGGGCACGGCGGCCGCGGCTCGGCGCCCGGGTGCGGCCTGGAGGCGCGTCCCGCCTCAGCGCTCCTCGCCGCGACGGGCGATGGTGCGGACCATGACCTCGAGCGCGTAGTGCGCGTCGCGCGAGCCGCCCTTCACCGCCGTGTCCGCCGCCGCGATGCTCGTGATCGCGTTCGCCAACCCGGCTTCGCTCCACCCGGCGACGTCGCGCTGCGCGCGCTGCACCTGCCACGGCGCCATGCCGAGTGTGGACGCCGCCTGGCCGCTCGGCCCGCGGAAGGCGCTGACCTTGGCCATCGTGCGGATCTTGCTCGCGAACGCCGCGACGATCGGCACCGGGGCCTCCCCGGTCGCGAGGGCGTGCCGCAGTTCAACGATCGCCGGGGCCGAGCGTCCCGCGAGCGCGATGTCCGCGACCTTGAACGCGTTGGTCTCGACGCGACCGCCGTAGTACTTGTCGACGGTGCGGTCCGTGATCTCCTCGGCCTCGTCGGCCAGCAGCTGCCGACACGCCGCCGCGAGCTCCGCGAGGTCGTCGGAGAACGCCGCGACGAGCGTGCGGACCGCCGAGGGCGCGATCTTCCGCCGGGCGGCCCGGAACTCGGCGTTGACGAAGTCGATCTTGTCGGTGTCGCGCTTGAGCTCGTCGCACTGGACCTCGACGCCGCCGCCGACCCCGCTGCGGATGGTGTCGAGCAGCTTCTTGCCGCGCATGCCCCCACCGTGTCGCAGGACCAGCGTGACGTCGTCAGCGGGCGCCTGCAGGTAGGAGATCGTCTCGGTGATGAAGGCGTCGGTGCACTTCTCGACGTTCGTCACCCGCACGAGCCGCGGTTCGCCGAAGAGCGACGGGCTCGCGAGCGTCGCCAGGAGGCCGGGGGCGTACTGGTCTGCCTCGAGGTCGTGCACCTCGAGCGCCGGATCCTCGCCGACGAGCAGGTCACGGAGGACGCTGCTCGCCCGCTCCGCCAGGAACTGCTCGGGACCGGTGACGAGCACGACGGGCGCCGGCCGGACGCCGGACCACGGCACCTGGTCGATCTTCGCGGCGGCGCGCGTGGGCTTCTTGGCGGGCATGCGTTCCTTCCGTCGGCTCCGGAGCGAGCTGGTCGGGGCCTGCTCCGATCCTACGGGCCGCCACAGACGGACGTCCCGCCGGACGGACCCCCGTCGTCGCGGCCGGCGCCGTCAGGACCGACGCCCGTGGAGCCGTCGAGGATGCCTCCCGCATCGGCGCCGTCCGCTCGGTCCAGACCTGCAACCACCCGTCGGCCGATCGCGAGACCACGACGGTGCCCTGCTCGTCGGTGCGGAACGCGGTCGTCCCCGCGGCGCGGAGGGCGTCGAGCGCCGACGCCGTCGGGTGCCCGTAGGTGTTGTCGGCGCCGACGCCGATGAGTCCGATCGGCGCCGCGAGCTGTCGGTACAACGCCGGGTCCTGGTCGGCCGATCCGTGGTGGGCGACCTTGACGACGTCCGGGTGCGCCTCGACCAACGGTCGGAGCCGGCGCTGGGCCTGTTCCCCGAGGTCGCCGAGGAACACCCCGGACACACAGGTCGGGCAGGGTCCGTCGGCGGTGGTCTCGAGGACGACACTCGCGTCGTTGCCCGATGCTGACGATCCCGCGCGCGGCCACACCACCCGCCAGCGCAACGCGCCGAGGGTGCCCGACGTGCCGTCGTCCGCGGTCCGGACCTCGACCCCGGCCCGCTCGAGCGTCCCGACGACCCGCTCGTCCTCGGGCCGTCCGACGGGACCGACGAGCGCCCTCGCCACCCGGTCCGCCACCGCCCCGACCGCGCCGACGTGGTCACGGTCGAAGTGGGTCAGCACGAGCAGGTCGACCCGGTCGACACCGACCAGGTCGAGGCACCGCAGCAGCAGTTCCTCGTCGTCCCCGGTGTCGACGAGGGCGACCGGACCGGCGCCGTCGCGCACCAGGACGGCGTCACCCTGCCCGACGTCGCACGCCACCACCGACCAGTCCCCCGGCACGGTCGAGCGCACCACGAGCCGCGGGACGGCCACGAGTCCGAGCCCGATCGCGACGACGGTCCCCGCCGCGACCAGCGCCCACGTCCGTCGCGGAGGATCCACGAGGACGGCACCGGCGACCGCCAGGCTGACCAGCCCCGCCGTCGCGGCTCCGACCGGTCCGGCGGGCCAGTCGAGCGTCGCCGCCGGCAGTGCGGCCGCCCCGTGCGCGACGGCACCGATGACCGCCGCGGGAGCCCAGGCCACGTGCGCGACGACCGCGGCGCCCCAGGGCCAGACGGGAGCGAGCACGCACGCGGCGAGCCCGCCGACGGTGACGACGGGCGAGAGGGGCTCCGTCAGCATGTTCGCCGGGACCGCGTAGGTCGGGAGGGTCGGGGCGAGCACGACCGTCACGGGCCAGCAGGCGAGCTGTGCGGCGACGGGGATCGCGACCGCCGCAGCGAGGGGCTGCCACCACCGCCGCGCGAGCAGGGCGGTCAGGCGCGGTGCCAGCACGATGATGCCGCCGGTGGCCAGGACCGACAGCGCGAACGCGGGCGCCCGGGCGTACCAGGGGTCCACCACGAGCATGCCGAGGACGGTGAGCGCCAGGAGCGGCACCCCGCGGAGCGGTCGGCCCGACAGACGGACCGCCAGGACCACCACCGCCATCACCGCGGCACGCACGATCGACGGGTCCGGTCGCACGAGCACCACGAAGGCCACCAGGAACCCGACGGCCGCGACCGCCCGGAGGACCCGAGGGAGCCCGAGCGCCCGGCACCCGGCAACGACGAGCGCGACGACGACGGCGCAGTTCGAGCCGGAGACCGCCGTGAGGTGGGTCAGCGCGGTCGTCTCCATCGCGGACTCCGTCGCCGGGTCGAGTCCGCTGCGGTCCCCGATCGCCAGCCCGCGCAGCAGCGCGCCGCCGGGTTCGGGCAGGTCGCGCGTCACCGCCGTGAAGTCCTGCCGCACGCGCTCCGACGCTGCCAGCAGACCGGTCGGCGGCAGGTTCGTCGGACGTCCGCGCAGGAACACCACCGCCGCGGTCGGTGCGCCGCCGTCGTCGGTCTGCACCGTCGCCCGGGCGTGCAGCACTGCTCCGGCCGACGCACGGAGACGCCCGGCCGGGACCACGCGCACGGGGACCTCGAGCCCGCCCACGTCACCGATCGACCGCAGCGTGCCCGTGGTCGACCGATCGGAGGCGGCGAGGTCCCGGGTCAGCACGACCTCGACGGCCACGGTCCGTCCGGCACGGTCGGCGAGCGCCTGCGGCGACCGCGCCGCCGCGCCCACACCGACCGCCACCGCGACGAGCAGGCAGCACGCTGCCGCGACGAGCACGCCGCCCAGCACGCCACCCGGCACGCCACCCGGCACGCCGCCCAGCAGACCACCGCGACCGCCGGACAGCGCTGCACGCCCACGCCGGCCCCGCACCACGAGCGCCAGGACGACCACGGTGCCGGCGGTCGCCGCGATCGTCGCGCACCACCATGCGAGCCCCGGCGCCCCGACGAGCAGTGCCGCCTCGACCCACGCGACGGCCACCGGTCCCGCCAGGCGCAGGTCGACGAGGCTCGGCTGCACGTCCACGACTCAGACCCGGACCCGGTCCCGCAGCTCGGCGAGGCGGGTGTCGCCGATGCCGCTGACCTCGAGCAGGTCGTCCACCGACGTGAACCCGCCGTGCTCCTCGCGCCACGCCAGGATGCGGGCAGCCAGTGCCGGGCCGATGCCGGGCAGGGTCTCGAGTGTCGGCTGGTCGGCGGTGTTGAGGTCGACGACAGCCGCGCCCGTGTCGTCCGCGCCGCCGGCACCACCCCCGACGGCGGCACTCCCGCCCCCGGCACCCGGCGCGTCCGGCCGGAGCGCCTCGGGCACCTCGGTCTCCCCGACCCGCGGCACGTACAGGCGTTCTCCGTCCACCACCGGACGAGCGAGGTTGAGCCGGGCGAGGTCGGCGTCGGCCGTGGCTCCCCCCGCTCGCTGCAGCGCGCCGTCCACGCGGGTCCCGGCGGGGACCTCGACGACCCCGGCCCGGACCACCGCGCCGAGCACGTACACGGTGACCGCCGCGGCACTCGCCGATCCCGAGCGCGATCCGGACCCGGGAGCGCCGCCCGTGGCGTCCGTGCTCGGACCCGGATCCGGTCGGCCGGACGCCGTCGAGGGTGCGCTCGTCACCGTCACCCCGGCCGTCGAACGCGTCCCGAGTGTCCCGATCGCGACCACCACGAGCGCGAGCCCGACCACCACGGCGGCCAGCACCACGGCCGCCCGGGGCGAGAGCGCGAACCGGGACGCCCAGGACCCGTCGGCACCGGGTCCTCCAGGAGACGAAGCAGTCATGCCCGGCACGGTAGGTCCCGCCACGGGGACGACGACGGCCCGGCGGCCCCTCCTGTGGAGGGACCGGCCGGGCCGGTCAGGTGGGGAGGACTCCGGGAGCCGTCAGCCCTTGATCGCGATGTTCACGAGCTTCGGCGCCCGCACGATGACCTTGACGATCTCGCGGTCACCGATGTACCGCTGCACGTTCGCCGAGGCCCGCGCGAGCTGCTCGAGCTCGTCCGCCTCGATCGACTTCGACACCTCGAACGAGTCGCGCACCTTGCCGTTGACCTGCACGACCGCGATGAGCGTCTCCTGCACGAGCAGCGTCGGGTCCGCCTTCCGCCAGCCGTACGTGGCGACCGTGGCCTCGTAGCCCAGCTTCTCCCACATCTCCTCGCCGGTGTACGGGGCGAAGACGGCGAGGGCGAGGGCGATCGTCTCGACGGCCTCGCGCACGGCGGGGTCACCGGCGCCGGGGCCGCTGTCGATCGCCTTGCGGGTGACGTTCACCAGGTCCATCAGTCGCGCGATCACGACGTTGAACTTGAAGGCCTCCATCATCCCCGGCGCGTCGGCCAGGAAGCGGTGCGTCACCTGGCGCAGGGCACGGTCGCCGTCGGCCCAGACGGCGTCCGGTGCCGAGGTGACGTCGAGCGCCAGGCGGTAGGCGCGGGCGAGGAAGCGTGCGGACGCCGACGGCGACACGTCCTCCCAGTTGATGTCGTCCTCCGGCGGCCCGGCGAAGCCCATCACGAGTCGGATCGCGTCGACGCCGTTCGCGTCGAGCTCGTCGCCGAGCGAGACGCCGCCCTTCGACTTCGACATCTTCGAGCCGCCGGAGAGCACCATGCCCTGGTTGAGCAGCGCCGAGAACGGCTCGGTGAAGTCGAGGTAGCCGAGGTCGAACAGGACCTTCGTGACGAAGCGCGCGTAGAGCAGGTGCAGGATCGCGTGCTCGATGCCACCGATGTACTGGTCGACCGGCGCCCACCTCCGAGCGGCCTCGGGGTCGAACGCCTGCGTGTCGTCCTGGGCCGACAGGAAGCGCAGGAAGTACCACGACGAGTCGACGAAGGTGTCCATCGTGTCCGTGTCGCGGAGCGCCGGGGTGCCGTCCACCGGGTTCGGCACGTTCACCCAGTCGGTCGCTCCACCGAGCGGCGAGGTGCCCTTCGGCTTGAGGTCGAGGCCCTCGGTCGACGGCAGGCGCACCGGCAGCTGGTCCATCGGGACCGGGTGCTCGGTGCCGTCGGCGCCGTGGATGATCGGGATCGGGGTGCCCCAGAAGCGCTGACGGGAGATGAGCCAGTCGCGCAGGCGGTAGGTCTTCGCGGCCCGGCCGGTCCCACGCTCCTCGAGCAGGGAGATCGCCGCGGTGATGGCGTGCTGCTTCGACATGCCGTCGAGCGGCCCGGAGTTGATCATCCGGCCCTGGCCGGTGAGCGCCTCGCCGGTCGAGACGGGGTCGAGCGCGGGCAGGTCCTCGAGCGTCGCGCCCTCGGGGATGACCGGGATGGCACCGGTGACGGGCTGGTTCGTGTCGACGACGACCTTGACGGGCAGCTCGAAGGCCCGGGCGAAGTCGAGGTCGCGCTGGTCGTGCGCCGGGACCGCCATCACGGCGCCGTGGCCGTAGTCGGCGAGCACGTAGTCTGCGGCCCAGATCGGCAGGCGCTCCCCCGTGAGCGGGTGGATCGCGGAGCGGCCGAGCGGCACGCCGGTCTTCGGCCGGTCGGCGTTCTGCCGGTCGATCTCCGAGGTCTTCTGCGTCGCGGTCAGGTACGCGTCGAAGTCGGCACGCACGTCGTCAGGGGCGGCGGAGACCAGCGACGCCGCCAGGTCGGAGTCCGGCGCCACCACGAGGAACGTCACCCCGTGGATGGTGTCCGGGCGCGTGGTGAACACGGTGACGGGCTCGTCGTGCCCCTCGATGACGAAGTCGACGTCGGCGCCGACGGAACGGCCGATCCAGTTGCGCTGCTGCGCGATCACCTTCGCCGGCCAGCGACCCTCGAGCTGGTTGAGGTCGTCGAGCAGCCGGTCCGCGTACTTCGTGATCGCGAAGTACCACTGCGTCAGCTTCTTCTTGACGACGACGGCGCCGGAACGGTCCGAGGTGCCGTCGGGCAGCACCTGCTCGTTCGCGAGCACGGTCTGGTCCACCGGGTCCCAGTTGACCCAGCTGTCCTTCCGGTAGGCCAGGCCCTTCTCGTACATCTTGAGGAACAGCCACTGGTTCCACTTGTAGTACTCGGGGTCCGACGTGTGGATCTCCGTCGTCCAGTCGAACGACGGCGCGTAGCGCTTGAACGAGGCCTTCTGCTGCTCGATGTTCGCGTAGGTCCACTGCGCCGGGTCGACCCCGCGCTTGATCGCCGCGTTCTCGGCGGGCAGGCCGAAGGAGTCCCAGCCGATGGGGTGCAGGACGTTGAAGCCCTGCTGCCGCCAGTAGCGGGCCACGAAGTCGCCGAGTGCCCAGTTCTCGGCGTGCCCCATGTGCAGGTCGCCGGACGGGTACGGGAACATCTCGAGGATGTACTTGCGCGGGCGCGAGTCGTCGAGATCGGTCGTGAAGAGGCCGAGCTCCTCCCAGCGGGGCTGCCACTTCTCCTGGATGCGGCGGAAGTCGTAGGCGTCGGGATCGACGGCTGCGGGTCCGGCGGGGTGCTCGGTTGCGTTCGCAGTGGAGTGCTCGGTGGTCACGATCACCAAGGGTACAAGGCCTGGAGGCCCGCCCCGGTCCCGCCGACGCATCCTCCGTCCGGCAGGTGGTCACCCCTCGACGAGGCGCCCGTCACGCATCCGCAGGGTCCTGTCCACCAGGTCGGCCGGGACCGGCACGTGGGACACGACCAGCACGGTGCGTCCGGCCCGCCGCGCCGCACCGACGAGGTCGCGGAGCACCGCGTCGCCGAGGTCGGGGTCGACGTCCGCGGTCGGCTCGTCGAGCACCAGCACCGGGAACGCGTGCAGCAGCGCCCGGGCGAGCGCGAGGCGGTGCGCCTGCCCGCCGGAGAGCAGTCCGCCGCGCTCCCCCACCGGGGCGTCGAGCCCACCGCGCCCCGCGACCCACGGGCCGAGCCCGACCCGGTCGAGCACGTCGCTGAGCTCGGCGTCCGTCGCGGTGTCCCGCGCGAAGAGCAGGTTCTGCCGCACCGACTGGTCGAACACGAACGGGTCCTGCTCCACGAGCCCGACCCGTGCGCGCACCGCGTCCGGGTGCATCGACCGCGTCCCGACCCCGTCGAGCGTGTACGACCCCTCGTGGTCGACGAACCGCACCAGGGCGTCCACGAGGGTGGACTTCCCGGCACCGCTCGGCCCCTCGAGCACGACGACCTCACCCGGGTGGAGGTCGAACGACACCCGGTCCACCGCGGGCGCTGACGCGCCGGGCCACCGCACGGTCAGGTCCCGCACCGCCACCCGCACCGGCCCGTCGACGACGAGGTCCGACGGGTCGGCCGGCACGTCGGGCTCCGGAACGATGCCGGCCGGGATCTCCGCGGGGACGACCTCCTCGACCCGTTCCGCGGCGGCGCGGACCCGGCGCAGCGTCAGGACGGCGAGCGGGACCCCGCCGACGACCTCGAAGAGTGCGAGCGGCACGAAGACGGCGAGCGCCCAGAGCGGTCCGTCCAGCGCGCCCGAGACGACCGCGGGAGCACCGACCGCGAGCACCCCGACGACGGCGCCGCCACCGACCAGGCCGACGAGGGCCCCGACGAGCGACTCGACGGTCGCACGACGCCGGACGGCGCGGGTCACGCGGGCGTCGAGCGCGGCGATGCCGGCCAGGCGGTCGGGCAGCGTGCCGTACGCGGCGAACACGTCGAGGGTCCGGACGGTGTCGAGCACCAGGTCCGCGACCCGTCCGCGCTCGGCCGCCGTCTCGCGGTCCGATCGCCGCGCGACGGACAGGGTCGTGACCGTCCCGAGCAGCGCGGCGACGGCGAGGGCGACGACGAGCACCACCGCCGCGGGCCACCAGACCACCGCGACCGCGACGACGGAGAGCACGGCGACGACCCCGGCCGACACGAGCGGGCCGACGACGCGGATCGGCAGGTCCTGCAGCCGGTCGGTGTCCGTGACGAGCCGGGTGAGCAGGTCGCCGCGCCCGGTCGCCCCGAGCCCGGCCGGCGCGACCGAGGCGAGCCGTCGGTACATCTCGGTCCGGACGACGGCGAGCTGCCGGAACGACGCGTCGTGCCCGGCGAGCCGGTCGACGTAGCGCAGTGCGGCCCGGCCGAGGGCGAACGCACGCACCCCGACCATGACGAGCGTCAGGTAGAGGATCGGCGGCTGCTCGGCCGCGCGGGTGATGAGGTAGCCGCTCGCCGCCAGGAGCGCCACCGCACAGACCGCACTGAGCGTGCCGGCGGCGACCGCCTTCGCCCAGCCGGCCCCGTGCGGGAGCGCCAGCCGCAGGACGGGGGTGGGACGGGCCTCCCGGCTCACGAGCGTGCCTCCTGTCGGTGCGTCACGGTCACCGCTCCGCCGGGGCGGAGGTCGACGCGGACGTCGGCGGCGGCCAGCACGGCGGGGCGGTGGCTCGCCACGACGACGACCGCGCCGTCGGCGGCGAGCGACCGGACGGCGTCGACGACGATCTGCTCCGCGTCGGCGTCGAGGGCCGACGTCGGCTCGTCGAGCAGGACGAGCGGGGTGCGGGCGCGACGCGCCCGGTACAGGGCCCGGGCGACCGCGACGCGCTGCGCCTGACCGCCCGACAGACCGGCTCCCCCGGGTCCGACCGGGAGGCTCGGCTCGACACCCAGCCCCGCCTCGCCCAGGGCGCGGCGCACGTCGTGGTCGTCGGGTCGCGTGTGCAGGGCGACGTTCTCGGCGACCGTGCCGCGCACCAGGCGCGGACGCTGGTCACCCCACGTCGTGCGGTCGGCGCGGGTGGCGTCGGCCGGGCCGGGCACCGTCACCGTGCCGTCGTGGGCGAGGACACCCCGGATCGCCGCGATGAGACTGGACTTGCCGGACCCGCTGGGCCCGGCGAGGCCGACGACGGTGCCGGGCGCGACGCGCAGGTTGAACGGTCCGACGACGACGTCGGGGCGACGGACCACCACGCCCTCGAGCACCAGGTCGGTGGCCGCGGCGGCCGGGGTGCCGGGCGCAGGTGCGCTGGTCGACGTGTCGTGTCCCCGGTCGTCGAGGACGTCGAGCACGGCGCCGGACGCCTCGACGCCGTCCTGGGCGGCGTGGAAGTCGGCACCGACCTGGCGGAGGGGTGCGAACGCCTCCGGGGCGAGCACCAGGACGAACATCGCGGCGCCGAGGCCGAGCGAGCCGTCGACGAGTCGGACGCCGATCGACACCGCGACGAGGGCGACGGACAGGCTCGCGGCGAGTTCGAGGGCGAAGCCGCTGACGAAGGACAGACGCAGGACGCCGATGGTGCCGCGGCGGTACTCGTCGGTGACGGTGCCGATGCGGTCGACCTGGCGGCGGGCACGTCCGAAGACCTTGAGGGTGGCGAGGCCCTCGACCGCCTCGGTGAAGGCGCCTCCGAGGCGGGTGAGCGCGTCGGCCTGCCGCCGCTGCAGCGCCTGGGTCGCCAGACCGATGAGCACCATGAACACGGGGATCACCGGCATCGCGAGCACGATGACGACCGCGCTCGTCAGGTCACCGAGCCCGATCGCGACGAGGAGCACCGGGGTCGCGACCGCCGTGAGCGCGAGCTGCGGGACGTACCGCCCGAAGTAGGCGTCGAGGGCGTCGAGCCCGGGGCCGAGCGCGGTGGCGAAGCCGGCGCTCGACCGGGCGGCGAGCCAGGACGGTCCGCGCTCGGCCGCCCGGGAGAGGACGGTCGCACGGAGCTCGCTCTTCACCGTCGCCCCGGCCCGCGCCGCCAGGTCGTCCGTCGCCCACGCGGCGACGGCACGGACGACGAACGCACCGGCCAGCAGCGCCAGCGTCGGGACGAACGTCTCCGGGAGCCGGCCGTCGCGCACCGCGTCGACGCCGAGCGAGACGGCCGCCGCGATCCCCCACGCGACACCGATCGTCGCGAGTGTGCGGACCAGGCCCGTCCCCGCGGACGCGACGACGGACCAGCGCGCGGCACGCGACAGGCGCAGCAGACGAGGATCGAGCGGCTTCACCGGGAGCCCCTAGTGCGCGGCCTGGTCGATGTGGGCCCGCGAGACGCGCTTGCGGAACACCCAGTAGGTCCAGGCCTGGTAGGCCAGCACGAGCGGGACGAAGATCAGCGCGACCCAGCTCATCACCGTCAGCGTGTACTGCCCGCTCGACGCGTTGACCACGGTCAGGCTGTTCGCCGGGTCGTTCGACGCCGGCATGACGTCGGGGAAGATCGCGGTGAACATCGCCAGGACCACGGCGGCGATCGTGACCGCCATCAGCGTGAACGCCCGCCCCTCCTTGCCCCACGCGGTGCAGAGCACGGCGAGCACGAGCGCGAGTGCCGCGACGACCGAGAGCACCAGGGACGCCGGCGTCGCCCGCACGAACGCCATCGCCACCAGGAACGCGGCACCGACGACGATCGTCAGCACGCCCGCCCGGGTCGCCAGGCGCTTCGCCCGCACGCGGATCTCACCCTCGGTCTTCAGTGCGACGAACACGACGCCGTGCGTGAAGAACACCATCAGGGTCGCGAGGCCGGTCAGCAGCGCGAACGGGTTGAGCAGGTCGAGGAACGTGCCCGTGAAGTTGTGCCCGGCGTCCATCGGGATCCCGCGGACGACGTTGCCGAACGCGACGCCCCAGAGGAACGACGGCACGGCGCTGCCGATGATGATCATGAGGTCGAAGCGACGCTTCCACTCCGGGCGCTTCCGCTGGTGCCGGTACTCGAACGAGACCCCACGGGCGATGAGCGCCACGAGGATGAGCAGCAGGGCGAGGTAGAAGCCGGAGAACATCGTCGCGTACCACTCGGGGAACGCCGCGAACAGGCAGGCCCCGGCGACGATGACCCAGGTCTCGTTGAGGTCCCACACCGGGCCGATCGTGTTGATGAGCACACGGCGGTCGGTGTCGTCCTTGCCGAGGAACGGCAGGGACATCCCGACACCGAAGTCGAACCCGTCGAGGACGAAGTACCCGACGAAGAACAGTCCGACGATCGCGAACCACAGGACTGGCAGATCCATCTCAGTACACCGTCACTTCGTGCTCGACCTCGCCGGTGACCTCGTCGACCTTCGCAGGGGCGGCGGGGCCCTCCTGCGCGACCTTCTTGATGAGCCGGAACTCGACGACCGCGAGCGCGCCGTAGATCAGCGTGAACACGACCAGGGAGATGAGGACCTCGACCCCGGTGACGTTCGGCGAGACGCCGTCCGCCGTGCGGAGCAGCCCGAACACGAGCCACGGCTGGCGGCCCATCTCGGTGAAGACCCAGCCCATGATCATCGCGGCCATCGGCAGCGGGACCGACCAGGTGGCGATGCGCCACACCCAGCGCTGCGTCGGGAACCGGCCCTTGCGGGTCAGCCACAGGCCGACGACCGACACGAGCACCGCCCCGACACCGAGGGCGATCATCCAGCGGAACGACCAGTAGGTCACCCAGATGATCGGCTTGTAGTCGCCGGGGCCGTACACCTGCGTGTACTGCGCCTGCAGGTCGTTGATGCCCTCGACCGTGCCGGTGAAGGTGTGCGTCGAGAGGAACGAGAGCAGGTACGGGATGCGGATCGAGAACAGTTCGTGCACACCGTCCGGGGTGCCGAGCGTGAAGATCGAGAACGAGGCGTCCTTGCCCGTCGAGGTGTTGTAGAGCGCCTCGGCCGCGGCCATCTTCATGGGCTGGGTGTCGACCATCGTGAGCCCGAGCTGATCGCCGGACAGCACGGTCAGCGCGCCGGACGCCAGCATCGTCCACATGCCGAACTTGAGCGCCGGCATCATCGTCTCGAGGTTCTGGTTGCGTGCGAGGTGCCACGCCGCGACCGCGATGATCACCGAGGCGGCGACCATGAAGGCCCCGAAGAGCGTGTGCGGGAAGGCGGCCAGCGCGACCTTGTTGGTCAGGACGGCCCAGATGTCGGTGAGCTCGGCGCGGCCCTTCGCCTCGTTGATCGCGAAGCCGACGGGGTGCTGCATGAAGGCGTTCGCCGCCAGGATGAAGTACGCCGACATCATCGTGCCGACGCTGACGCACCAGATGCTCGCCAGGTGCAGCGCCCGCGGCAGGCGGTCCCACCCGAAGATCCAGATGCCGATGAACGCCGCCTCGAAGAAGAACGCGAGGATGCCCTCGAGCGCGAGCGGGGCACCGAAGACGTCGCCCACGAACCGCGAGTAGTTCGACCAGTTCATGCCGAACTGGAACTCCTGGACGATTCCGGTGACGACGCCCATCGCGAAGTTGATGAGGAAGATGCGCCCGAAGAAACGGGTCAGCTGGAGGTAGTGAGCGCGCCCGGTCCGCACCCACGCCGACTGGAAGACGGCAACGACGAGCGCCATGCCGATCGTCAGCGGGACGAAGAGGAAGTGGTAGATCGTCGTCAGACCGAACTGCCACCGCGACAGGATCAGGGGATCGAGGATGTCGTTCATGCGGCGTGTCCGAGCCGGTCCGCCGCGCGCTGTTCGTGCACGAGAGATGCCTCTTCCGGGAGGAGGAACTGGTACTTGTCACCCCGTCGGGACACCTCCACGCTACCGCCGGGACACCTGCCTCGACAAGTTGTAGAGGGGCACTCTGCACGAACGTGCACAAGCGGTGGTCGGCACAACCGTGCGGAACGACGGTGCTCGAGTGCCCTCCGCGTGAACGACGACAGGTGCCGGGCCGAAGCCCGACACCTGTCGTTCAGTGCTGATCGGCGCCGAGCGCCGACCGACTAGAGCAGACCCTCGTCCTGGAGGAACTGCTTCGCGATCTGCGAGGCCTTCTCCTTGTCCGTGACGCTCTTCTCGTTGAGCTCGATGAGCTTGTCGGTGGTGAGCTTCTCGTTCACCTCGTCGATGGCGTCCGCAGCCTTCTCGTCGACCTTGTCGGAGACCACCGGGATGACGTTCTGCGGCAGGATCAGGTTCTCCGGGTCCTTGAGCGAGACGAAGTCGTTCGCCTTGATGCTCGGGTCCGCGCTGTAGATGTCGGCGAGCTGGACGGTGCCGTCCTTGAGCGCCTTCACCGTCAGGGCGCCGCCGGAGTCCTCGACCGCCTTGAAGTCGACGTCCACGCCGTAGACCGACTTCAGGCCCTCGGGGCCGTACGGGCGGGTCTGGAACTCGGAGTTCGCGCCGACGGTCAGCTTCTCCTTGACGTCCTTCAGGTCGGCCAGGCTCGTGACGTCGTTCTCCTCGGAGAACTGCTTCGTCACGGTGTAGCTGTCCTGGTCGGTGGCGTCGGCCTCGTCGAGGACCCGCAGACCCTTCGGCAGGGCCTTCTCGAGCGCCTCGTCGATCTGGTCCGCGCTCTTGGCCGTCGACTCCTTGTCGAAGTACTGCAGCAGGTTGCCGCTGTACTCGGGCATGACGTCGATCGCGCCCTTCTCGAGCTGCGGGATGTAGACCTCGCGCTGCCCGATGTTGAAGTTGCGCTCGACGGTGAAGCCGTCCTTCTCGAGCACCTGCGCGTAGAGCTCGGCGATGATCTCGTTCGAGTAGTACTGCTGCGAGCCGATGACGATCGTCTTCGAGTCGGACGAGGCGCTGGAGCCGCTGCTGAGCGGGTCACCAGAGGAGCAGCCGGTCAGGGCTGCGGCGACGCCGAGTGCCGTTGCGGCGGCGAGGGCGACGCGGATCCGTGCTGTGATCACGATGGGTTTCCTTCCGGGATGGGATTGCGGGCTCGCTCGCGCGATCCCTGGCGCTGCCGCGCGGACGGGTCGAGGGTGCCCTTCGGCACCGACGCCCGCTGCAGCGCGGCGAACACGATCTCGAACGCGATCGCGAGCGCGATCACGAGGACGGACGCGCCGAGCATCTCGGCGTAGTCCTGGGTCTTGAGGCCGAGGAAGAAGTAGCCGCCCAGTCCCCCGGCGCCGACGTAGGCAGCCAGGGTGGCGGTGGCGACGACCTGGAGCACGGCCGAACGGACGCCGCCGATCAGCAGCGGCAGCCCGAGCGGGATCTCGACCTTCCAGAGCACCTGCCACCCGGTCATGCCCTGGGCCTTCGCCGCGTCGATCGTGACCGGGCCGACGGACTCGATCCCCGCGTAGGCACCGGCGAGCACCGACGGGACGGCCAGGACCACGAGCGCCAGCAGCGGTGCCTCGAGCCCGATGCCGAGCAGCAGGCCGAAGAGGGACAGCACGCCGAGCGTCGGCAGGGCCCTGATGCCGCCGGACAGCGCGATGGAGAACCCGCGTGCCCGGCCCGTGTGCCCGATCGCGTACCCGATCGGGACCGCGATCACGGCCGCGATCACCACGGCGAGCAGGGTGATCCAGACGTGCTCCCACAGCCGCTCGGGGATCGCGTTGACGCCGGTGTAGTTGGCCGGGTCGAACACCCAGCCGAACGCCTGTCCGATGATCACGAGGCGACCTCCGCTCGCTGCAGGACCCGACGCGCGGCGCGACGGCTCCGCGGCGCCCGCCGTGTCCACGGCATGACGAGCCGTCCGAGCAGCACGAGCAGGCCGTCGAGGGCGAAGGCGAGCACGAGCACCATGACGATGCCCGAGAGGATCTCCTCGTAGATGCCGCGCGCGAGTCCGTCGGTGAACAGCGAACCGAGGCTCTGGATGCCGAGCACCGCACCGACGGTCGTCAGCGAGATCGTCGACACCGCGATCACCCGCAGGCCGGCGAGCAGCACGGGACCGGCGAGCGGGAGCTCGACGCGGAAGAAGCGCTGTACGCCCGAGTACCCCATGGCGGTCGAGGCTGCCTTCGTGCCGGCGTCGACCGAGGAGAGGCCGTCCACCGTCGACCGGACCATGAGCGCGAGACCGTAGATCGTCAGGCTGATGATCACGTTGACCGGGCTCTGCAGGCTCGTCCCGATGATGCCGGGCAGGGCGACGAACAGCGCCAGCGACGGGATCGCGTAGAGGAGACCCGCGAAGGTCACGATGCCGCTGCCCAGACCGGCGGCGAAGCGGGATCCACCCGTGCGCTGCAGTCGGACCACCACCCAGCCGATCGGGATGGAGAGCAGGAAGCTGATGATGATCGGTGGGATCGCGATCGCGAGGTGCGCGATCGTGGCGTCACTGATCGTGTCGAGGTTCGACAGGATCCAGTTCACCGCGGTCCCCCACCCTGCGCCGGAGCACCCGGGGCGGTGTCACGCGCCCCGGCCTCTGCTGCCTGTGGCACCGCGGCTGCGGCGTCGACCACCTGGACCGGACCGGTGAGCACTCCGGCTGCCCGGCCGTCGCCGTCGACCACGATCGGGCCGGTCGGCGTCTGCTCGACGCGCAGGGCACGCCGACCGCGGCCGGCACCGATGAAGTTCGCGACGAAGTCGTCCGCCGGTTCGGCGAGGATCTCGGCGGGGGTCCCGAGCTGCGCGATCTCGCCGCCCTTCTTGAGGATGACGACCTGGTCGCCGAGCTTGAACGCCTCGTCGATGTCGTGGGTCACGAAGACGACGGTCTTGCCGAGCTCGCGCTGCAACCGGATCAGCTCGTCCTGCAGGTCGTTGCGGACGAGCGGGTCGACGGCGCCGAACGGCTCGTCCATGAGCAGGACGTTCGGGTCGACGGCGAGGCCGCGGGCCACGCCGACGCGCTGCTGCTGTCCGCCGGAGAGCTGCGAGGGGTACCGGTCCGCGAACGCCCGGTCGAGACCGACGGTGTCCATCAGTTCGAGCGCCCGGGCACGGGCCTCGCCCTTCGGGACACCCGTCAGGAGCGGCACGGTCGCGATGTTGTCGGCGACCTTGCGGTGCGGCAGCAGGCCGGCGTTCTGCATGACGTAGCCGATGCGGCGACGGAGCTGCACGGGGTCGACCCCGGCGACGTCCTCACCGTCGATCTCGACGGTCCCCGACGACGGGTCGACCATCCGGTTGATCATGCGGAGCAGGGTGGTCTTGCCGCAGCCGCTGGAGCCGACGAAGACCGTGGTGGTCCGCGACGGGATGACGAGGCTGAAGTCGTCGACCGCGTTGGTGCCGTCCGGGTACGTCTTGCGCACCGAGCGGAACTCGATCATGTGGGTGCCCTTCTGTTCGGAGGTAGCCCGACTCCGCACGAGCGTACCCGCGCATCGAGGACAGCGTTCCACCGTGACCGGTCATGACGGCTCGCGGACAACGACGCCCGCACTCCCTGTTCGGGAGCACGGGCGTCGGTGGATGGTCCGGTGCGTCGGTCGGGCGCGTCGCGCGTCCGGCCGATCGCGGTTCAGGCGGCTGCGGCGACCGCCTCGAGGTGCGCCCGGCTCATCGTGCGGTACTCCTCGATGAGCGCGGTGTCGGGAGCGGTCCGGTCGCGGAGCGCCCGGGCGATCACGGCGTGCGCGGACTCGGCCAGGACGACCCAGGCGCGCTCCGCACGCTCGCCCAGCGGGTAGCCGAAGCGGTCGTGCAGGACCTGCGCGACGGCTGCCCCCAGCGCAGCCATGCGGTCCTCCGCGTCACCGGTGCCGGTGTCCGCGGGGTCACCGAAGCGGATCGCGCGGAAGCCCGGCTCCGCGCGGTACATCTCGACGGTCGCGTCGATGAGCGCGTCGTGCGCGTCCTGCCAGGTCGTGGCGTCGCTCTCGTCGAGGGCGGTGAGGAAGCGCTCGGCGAGCCGCTGGGTGCTCCGGATCGCCAGCGCCTCGACCACGGCGATGCGGTCCGGGAAGTACCGGTAGACCGTGCCGATCGACGCCCCCGCGCGCTCGGCCACCATCGCGGTGGTCAGTCGCTCGAACCCGATCTCGTCGATCACGGCAGCCGCGGCGTCGAGGAGTCCCGCGAGGCGCGCCGAACTGCGGGCTTGGACCGGCTCGTTCCTGAGCAGTGATGATCCCCCCGGCAGTGCGTTCGATACCTCGGTGACGAGCACGTGTTCTCCTCTTGCGCTCCCGGCGGAGCGCGGTCATGTGGGATGTGACGGGAAGGACTCTCGCACAGACCGGCTGGATCATCGCTGCGACTCACCCCGTCGTGGTCGTCCACCGCCCGCCGCCGGGGTCCCGCGCGTGGGAGGATGGGGCCATGCCCGACCCGACGCCCCACGAGCCGTCGTTGGCCGAACCGATCCTCCACCGGGCCGCTCGGATCGAGGACGCCGTCCAGGAGTTCCGCGAGCACCGGGCCCGGCGTCGCGGGCTCGTGCCGACCGTGATCCCCTACACGGGCTACGGCGCACCGGGCTGGATCCGCGTGCTCTGCCGTGTCCTGCTGACGCGACGCGGCCTGGCGTCCGACGCCTCCTACTACGGCGTGCGCGGCTGGCGGAGCTTCACGAGTGTCGCCGTCGACGACGCCGAGGTCACCGTGACGGCCGGTGGCACGACCCACGTGGTGCAGTCCGACCGCGGCGGCGTGGTCGACGTGAAGGTCCCGATCGACCTCGAACCCGGATGGCAGACGGTGCGCCTTTCGGCCGGTGGGATGCGCGACGTCGAGGCCGACGTCTTCATCGTGGACCCCGACACGCGCTTCGGTCTGCTGTCCGACATCGACGACACGGTGATGGTGACGTCGCTCCCCCGCCCGATGCTCGCAGCGTGGAACTCCTTCGTCCTGACCGAGCACGCCCGTCGCCCGGTCCCGGGCATGTCCGTGCTGTACGAACGCGTGCTCGCGCAGCACCCCGGCGCTCCGACCGTGTACCTCTCGACCGGGGCGTGGAACGTGGCGCCGACGCTGCAACGCTTCCTGACCCGGAACATGTACCCGACCGGCACGCTCCTGCTGACGGACTGGGGGCCGACCCACGACCGCTTCTTCCGGAGCGGCCAGCTGCACAAGCAGCAGAACCTCCGGCGACTCGCGAGCGACTTCCCGGACGTGCAGTGGCTCCTGGTCGGCGACGACGGGCAGCACGACGAGACGCTCTACGGCGAGTTCGCCCGGGAGCACCCCGAGAACGTCGCCGGTGTCGCCGTCCGGCAGCTGTCCACGAGCGAGGCGGTCCTGGCCGGTGGTCGGTCGCGCGCGCAGGAACGGACGCGCGCCGGGTCCGCACCGTGGGTGTACGCCCCGGACGGTGCCGGCATGTGGTCGGAGCTCGCTCGCGTGGGCCTCGTCGACGCCGACCCGTCAGCCCCGCTCTGATCCCTGCACCGGCAGCTCCGTCGGCTGCGCTGTGCACACCTTCAGCGCTGCCGGGCCGCACGGCGGTCGCCGGTGCCAGGATCGAGCCATGAGCACCGTCACCCCGCCGAACCGCATCGAGGACCACGCCCTCATCGGGGACACCCACACGGCCGCACTCGTCGGCCGCGACGGGACGATCGACTGGGCGTGCCTGCCGCGCTTCGACAGCCCGTCGACCTTCGCCTCACTGCTCGGGACCGAGGACCACGGGCACTGGTCGCTCTGCCCGACGGACCCGGACGCCACGAGCACCCGGCACCACCACCCGGACACGCTCGTGCTCTCCACCGTGTGGACGACGTCGACCGGCGTCGTCGAGGTCACCGACCTCATGCCGATCGGCGCCCACCGCGCGGCGATCATCCGACGGGTCCGCGGCCTGCAGGGCTCGGTCGAGGTCGAGCAGACGCTCCGCATCCGGTTCGACTACGCCCGAGCGCTCCCCTGGGTCCGGCAGATCGGCGGTGACGAGGACCCGGCGCTCCTCGCGACCGCCGGCCCGGGCTCGGTGGTGGTCCGTGGCGTGCGCTTCCGGGCCGACGACCACCGGCACACGCACACCGTCACGGTGCACGACGGCGACGTCGTCGACACCGTGCTCACCTGGTACCCGTCGCACCGCGAGCCGCCGGAGCCGCTCGACGTCGACGCCGCACTGCAGGCGACGGAGCGCTGGTGGCGCGACTGGATGGCGACCGCGCACACCGAGGGCCCCTACGCCGAGGCGAGCCGACGGTCCCTGCTGCTGCTCCGTGCGATGACCCACGGCCAGACCGGCGGCGTCGTGGCGGCCGCGACCACGAGCCTCCCGGAGGACCCGGGTGGCGAACGCAACTGGGACTACCGGTACGTCTGGCTCCGCGACGCGTCCCTGGCGCTCGCGTCGCTCATCGCCCACGGCTACCGGGACGAGGCGATGCACTGGCGCGGGTGGCTGCTCCGTGCGATCGCGGGTGACCCTGCCGACGTGCAGATCATGTACGGCATCGCCGGCGAACGCGAACTGCCCGAGCGCACGCTCGACGAGCTCCCCGGCTACCTCGACTCGACGCCGGTCCGGCTCGGCAACGGCGCGTCGACCCAGTACCAGGGGGACGTCTTCGGCGAGGTGCTGGCCGCCCTGCACGACGCGCGCGAGCTCGGTGTCGAGGAGAACGCGGACTCGTGGGCCCTGCAGCGTGCCCTGCTCGGCTACGTCGAGGAGCACTGGCAGCACCCGGACAACGGCATCTGGGAGATGCGCGGACCGCGGCGGCACTTCACGCACTCCCGGGCGATGATCTGGGCCGCCTTCGACCGCGGGGTGGCGGCCGTCGAGGAGTTCGGCCTCGAGGGCCCCGTCGACCGGTGGCGCAGCCTGCGCGACGAGGTCCGCGCGGAGATCGAGGAGCACGGCTGGAACGCCGAACGCGGCTGCTACCGGCAGCACTACGACACCGACGAGGTCGACGCGAGTCTGCTCGTCCTGCCGCAGATCGGGTACCTGGACGCCGACGACCCGCGCATGACGGGGACGGTCGCGGCGATCGAGCAGGACCTCCGCGTCGGCGAGCACGGCCTGGTCCTGCGGTACCGGACCACCGCGGGCTTCGACGGGCTGTCCGGCTCCGAGCACCCGTTCCTGGCGTGCTCGTTCTGGCTCGTCGAGCAGTACGCCGCCTCCGGGCGCATCGCCGACGCCGAGCGGCTGATGGACGTCCTGGTCGGTTACGCGAACGACGTCGGCATGCTCTCCGAGGAGATCGACGTGGCGACCGGTCACCACATCGGCAACACGCCGCAGGTGCTGTCGCACCTGACGCTCGTGTCCGCGGCCGACGCGATCGCCCGTGCACGCGGAACCACGTCGGGCCACCGGACGCGGCTCGCCGTGCACGACGGCGGGACGCGGTCGTCGACCGGCGGTGGGCGGCGGGCCGGCGCCCCGTCCTGACCGGCCGGCGGCGCGACGCGCCGCGTCGTGCTGGGCGCACCTGGTCGTTCCGGGCGCTCCTGGTCCATCCGGGCGTACCTGGTCCATCCGCGCGTACCTGGTCCTGCTGATCCGGCAGGTACGCCCGGTTCCGCACGGCACGTCGCGCGTTCCGGGGAGGAACGGGCAGACGAACGGACGGGAGGCACGGTGCCAGCCGGCACCGCGCCTCCCGTCCGTCAGGTGGCTCCGTCAGGAGACGGCGTCGGTCAGGACGACGACTCCCAGTCCGCGGGACCGCGCGAGCCCGCGCGGTACTCCTCGAGCGGCACGTCGCCCGACTTCCAGGCGTCCACGACCGGCTCGACGATCTCCCAGCACCGCTCCGCGACGTCGCCGCGGATCGAGAGCAGCGGGTCGTCGTGGAAGATGCCGTTGAGCACCTCGCCGTAGGGGGTGAGCTCGCCGTCGTCGAACGACGAGGACAGGGTGACCTGCCCCATCTCGAACGGGTTGCCGCCGCCGTTCGCCGACACGCTCAGCTCGATCTCGTCCGGGTTGAGGACGATGCGCAGCGTGTCCGCCTTCGGTCGACCGGACAGGCCGGAGGGCAGGCGCGTCACGGGCTTGAAGGTGATGAGGACCTCCTTGCGGCTGGCGCCGAGCGCCTTGCCGGAGCGGAGGGTGAAGGGGACGCCCTTCCAGCGCGCGGTGTCGACCTCGACCTGGATCTCGGCGAGGGTCTCGGTACCGCGCGACTTGTCCACGCCGTCCTCGTCCTGGTACGACGGCAGCTCCTTGCCGTCGATGGTGCCGGCCGTGTAGACGGCGCGGCGCGAGGCGATCTTCGCGTCGTCGCCCTTGAGGCGGGTCGACCGGAGGACACGCGCGAGGGACGACCGGAACTCGACCGCGTCGATCGCGGACGGGGCGTCCATCGTGACCAGGCCGAGGATCTGCAGCAGGTGCGACTGGATCATGTCGACCAGGGCGCCGGCCTCGTCGTAGTACTGCGCCCGGTTCTCGAGCCCGAGGGTCTCGTCGTAGAAGACGTCGACCTTCTCGATGTTGTCCGCGTTCCAGATCGGCTCGAACAGGCGGTTCGCGAAGCGCAGACCGATGATGTTGAGGACCGTGGTGCGACCGAGGAAGTGGTCCGTGCGGTGCACGCGCTCCTCGGGGACGAGCTCGAGCACGGTCTTGTTGAGGGCCTCGGCGCTGGCGACGTCGGTGCCGAAGGGCTTCTCGAACGCGAGGGTCGTGCCCTCGGGGAGCTCGACGCCCTGCAGCGCCTCGCAGATGTCCGAGGCGATCTGCGGCGGGAGCGCGAAGTAGAGGATGGGCTCTGCCTCGGCCGCGTCGAGCAGCGCCTTGAGGTGCTCGGGGTCGGTCGGGTCGCCCTGGATGAAGGTCGTGGACTCGAGGGTCGCGTCGACCTCGGGACCCTTGACGTCCTGCGACGCGAAGGACTTCGTGACGACGTCCTTCCACTGCTCCGCGCTGCGGGCGCTGCGGCCCGTGCCGATCAGCTGGACGGGGACCGCTCGACCGCTCTGCAGGAACGTGCCGAGTCCCGGGAGCAGCAGGCGGGAGGCGAGGTCGCCCGTCGCGCCGAAGATGATGAGGGTGCGCTTGTCGGTCACCGGAGGTGAGTCCTTTCGCTGTGGTTGCGGGGTCCGCACGGGTCAAGCCGCGCGCGGGCCGGTTGATTCCCTGTGACTTCCGGGATACCCGATCCGGGCCGAGAGCTCGGGCCGGGTGGGGTACGGGCCCCGGACGCACCACGGGCGGCACCGGATGTGGTGCCGCCCGAGGTGTCAGGTGGTTCGGATCAGTGTCCGAAGTTGCCGCGGTAGTACTCGTAGACCCAGCCCACGAGGGTGACCGTCACGAGCGCGAGCCCGATCGGCACGATCCAGAGGCCGGCCGCGAGACCGAGGAAGCAGATCGCGGTCGAACCGGCGAGCAGGATCGGCCACCACGACCACGGGCTGAAGTGCCCGAGTTCGGCGTCGCCGTCCTCGATGTTCGCGTCGGGGCGGTCCTCGGGGAGGACCCCGCCCTGCGAGGACATGACCTTCCCGAGGTAGAACGCGATGAACGCGGACATGATCCCGGTGAGGCCGATCGCCACGGTGCCGACCCACTCGGGCCGCCCGTAGTAGATGAGCGCCCAGATGGTGTACGCCGCGTCCGCGAGGACGAAGAAGACGAACAGGATCCAGAACAGGTTGGTGTTGGCGCGCATGGCGTTACTTCACCTCGCCCTTCGCGGCGTCGTAGGTCGGGGCGTCCGGAGCGTCCTTCGCCGGACCCACACCGATCGGCACACCGGCCTCCGGGTGGTTCAGGTCGAACGCCGGGGACTCGGAACGGATCCGCGGGATCGACGTGAAGTTGTGGCGCGGCGGCGGGCAGCTGGTCGCCCACTCGAGCGAGCGGCCGTAGCCCCACGGGTCGTTCACGGCCACCTTCGGAGCGTTCCGTGCGGTCACGTAGACGTTGAAGATGAACGGCAGGAACGAGATCGCGAGGATCATCGAGCCGATCGTCGACAGCTGGTTCATCCAGGTGAACCCGTCGTTCGGCAGGTAGGTCGCGTAACGACGCGGCATGCCGATGACGCCCAGCCAGTGCTGGATGAGGAACGTCGTGTGGAAGCCGATGAACAGCAGCCAGAAGTGGATCTTGCCGAGGCGCTCGTTGAGCATGCGACCCGTCCACTTCGGCCACCAGAAGTAGAAGCCGGAGAACATCGCGAACACGACGGTGCCGAAGACCACGTAGTGGAAGTGCGCGACGACGAAGTACGAGTCGGACACGTGGAAGTCGAGCGGCGGCGACGCCAGGATCACACCGGTGAGACCACCGAACGTGAAGGTGATGAGGAAGCCGACGGCCCACAGCAGGGGGGTCTCGAAGGTGACCGAACCGCGCCACATCGTGCCGACCCAGTTGAAGATCTTCACGCCGGTCGGGACCGCGATGAGCATCGTCATGAGCGAGAACCACGGGAGCAGGACGCCACCGGTGACGTACATGTGGTGCGCCCACACCGTGACCGATAGGGCCGCGATGGAGATGGTCGCGTACACGAGGGTCTTGTAGCCGAAGATCGGCTTGCGGCTGAAGACCGGGAAGACCTCGGAGACGATGCCGAAGAACGGCAGCGCGATGATGTACACCTCGGGGTGGCCGAAGAACCAGAAGAGGTGCTGCCAGAGCAGGGCACCGCCGTTGGCCGGGTTGTAGATCTGCGCGTCGAACACGCGGTCGAGACCGAGGCCGAACAGCGCGGCGGCGAGCACCGGGAAGGCCATCAGCACGAGCAGCGAGGTCACGAGGGTGTTCCACGTGAAGATCGACATGCGGAACATCGTCATGCCCGGGGCGCGCATCGTGATGATCGTCGTGATGAAGTTCACCGCGCCGAGGATCGTCGAGAAGCCGGTCATGCCGAGGCCGAAGACCCAGAGCGTCCCACCGAGACCCGGTGTGAACGTCGTGTCACTCAGTGGCGCGTAGGCGAACCAGCCGAAGGACGCGGCACCCTGCGGGGTGAGGAAGCCGCCGACCGCGATGAGCGAGCCGAAGAGGTAGAGCCAGAAGGCGAACCCGTTCAGACGCGGGAACGCGACGTCCGGCGCACCGATCTGCAGCGGCATGATCGCGTTCGCGAAGCCCGAGAAGAGCGGCGTCGCGAACATCAGCAGCATGATCGTGCCGTGCATCGTGAAGAGCTGGTTGTACTGCTCCTTCGTCTCCACCACGTGCAGGCCGGGCTCGAAGAGCTGCGCACGGATCACGAGCGCCATGACGCCCGCGAGCAGGAAGAAGACGAACGAGGCGATCAGGTACATGTACCCGATGGTCTTGTGGTCGGTGGAGGTGATCCACCGGACGATGATGTTGCCCTTCCGACCGACCTTGGACGCCTGGAAGTCCGGCGTCGTCGGCGCTGTCGGCTGGCCGACGAGTGACGTTGTCATCTGACGGACCCCTACTTGTTCTCGCTCGACGCCTCGACCGGCGCCTGGTTGTTCGGTTCGTTCGTGTTGGTGTCGTACTCGTTGCCGAGCAGACCGACCTTGCCCTGCTCGCGCAGCGTGTCGAGGTACTGCTGGTACTCGGAGTCGGAGACGACCTTCACCTGGAAGAGCATCAGGGAGTGGTACTCACCGCAGAGCTCGGCGCACTTGCCCTGGTACGTGCCTTCCTTCTGCGGGATGAAGTACTCGTAGTTGGTCTTGCCCGGGAGCATGTCCTTCTTGTACAGGAAGTCGATGACCCAGAAGGAGTGGTCGACGTCGCGCGAGGAGAGCTCGATCTCGACCTTCTTGCCGACCGGCAGGTACAGCGTCGGGAGCTGCGACTCGTCGATCGCGCCGTCGCCGTTCTCCTCTTCCTGGGCCTGGATGCCCTGGTAGTAGACGCTGTCCTTCGGGTTGTCCTTGTCGATGTAGTTGAAGTCCCAGGCCCAGCGCTTGCCGTACACGTGGATCGTGGCGTCCGGGTCGTCGAAGGGCTTCTCGATCGCGGACTGGTCCTTCGCGGTGAACGCGAAGAAGCCGAGCACGAGGATGAGCGGCACGATCGTGTAGAAGATCTCGAGCGGCATGTTGTACCGCATCTGCACCGGCAGGCCGGTCTGGCCCTTGCGACGGCGGTAGACGATCGCCGCCCAGATGATCAGGCCCCACACGATGAGACCCACCGCGAGCAGGACGATCCAGCTGGTGGTCCACAGGCCGACGATGCGGCTCGTGTGGTTCGTGACGTCCTTCGTCTCCTCCGTGCCGGGGAGCCATCCGTTCATCTGCTGCTGCGTGCAGCCAGCCAGTGCGATGACCAGACCGACGGCCACCGGGACGGCCGCCCAACGTATACGGCGATTCGAACGCACTGTTACCTCTCGGAAGACGTTGCTGAGGCACCGGCGGTGCGACCGTGACGAGCACGGAGGCCGCTCATTGCTGGTTCCCAGCTTGGTTGGAACACTCCTAGCTTACTCGCAGCCGGTGACGTCTCGCGCACACCGGGCGCGGTCCGGCGCGGCATCGTCGACCCCGGCGCACCGCTTTCCCCCGGTCGGGCGGGCTCGGGCAGCGCGGGGGACGACGAACGGGGTGCGACCAGATCGGTCACTCCCCGCTCGCGTGTCGGTTCGGTCGGCGGACAACCGCCCGCCGTGGCGTCAGTGGAAGCTGTCGCCGCACGCGCAGCTGCCCTGCGCGTTGGGGTTGTCGATGGTGAAGCCCTGCTTCTGGATGGTGTCCTCGAAGTCGATGGTGGCGCCGTCGAGGTACGGGACGCTCATCTTGTCGACGACGACCTCGACACCGCTGCCGAACTCGGTCGTGGCGTCCCCGTCGAGCAGGCGCTCGTCGAAGTACAGCTGGTAGATCAGGCCCGAGCAGCCACCGGGCTGGACCGCGAGGCGCAGGCGGAGGTCGTCGCGCCCCTCCTGCTCCAGCAGGCTCGCCACCTTCGCCGCCGCAGCGTCGCTGAGCGCGACCCCGTGGGCACGTGCGTCCGTCGCCGGTGCGTTGTCGGTGATGGTGTCGCTCATCCGCGCGTCTCCCTCCGGGCGGTGTCGGTCACCGCGCCTGAGGTCGATTGTAAGCACGCGAGCCGACAGGACGGGCCGTCCGTCCACAGGGCGGGGCCGGACGACGGACGGGAGGCCCGTGGCGGCGTCGCCACGGGCCTCCCGTCCGGCACTCCCCCGGTCCCCACCAGCGGTGGGGACCCGTCAGGCGCGCGTCGCCAGGCGCGCCAGCAGGATCGTCTCCGATGCGATCGCGCGGTGCAGGACCCCGAGGTGCTGCGACTCGTTCGGGCTGTGCGCCCGGGTGTCGGGGTCCTCGACACCCGTCACCAGGATCTGCGCCTCCGGGAACTCGGCGGCCAGGTCGGAGACGAACGGGATGGATCCGCCGATGCCCTGCTCGACGGCGGGCGCGCCCCAGCCCTCGTGCATGGCCGTGCGGGCCTCCTGCACCGCCCAGCCGGCGGTGTCCACGAGGAAGCCGTCGCCAGTGTCCACCTCGGTGACGTCGAGCTTCGCGCCGAACGGCACGTGGGCGCGGAGGTGGCGTTCGACGGCCGCGTACGCGTCGGTCGCCGACTGTCCGGGGGCCACGCGGACCGAGACGCGGGCGGCGACGGTCGGCAGCAGGGTGTTCGACGCGTTCGCCACGCTCGGCACGTCCATGCCCGTCACGGTGATCGACGGCTGGAACCACATCCGGGACAGCACCGGGCCCGTCCCCACCGGCCGGACGCCCGCGAGCAGTGCCGCGTCGGTGGCGAGCTCGGCCTCGGAGCGCTCGGGCACGTCGGCGTCGTACGCGGTGAGCCCCTCGACGGCGACCGAGCCGTCATCGTCGTGCAGCGAGGCGAGCAGCCGGACCATGGGGATCATCGCGTCCGGCGCCGCACCGCCGAACATGCCGCTGTGGCTCGCGTGCTCGAGGGTCGTCAGCGTCGCGCGGAACGTCACGTTGCCGCGGAGCGAGACGGTGATCGACGGGACGTCGACCGACCAGTTGTCGCTGTCGGCCACGACGATGACGTCGGCCGCCAGGTGCTCCTTCTGCTCGCTGAGGAAGGTGCGGAACGAGCGGGAGCCGAACTCCTCCTCGCCCTCGACGAAGAGCACGACACCGAGGTCGAGGTCGTCGCCGAACTGCGCGTGCAGCGCGCGGAGCGAGGCGACGTGGGTCATCACGCCGGCCTTGTCGTCCGAGGCGCCGCGACCGTACAGGCGGTCGCCGCGGAGGGTCGGCTCGAAGGGCGGGGTCTCCCACAGGGCGTCGTCGCCCTGTGGCTGCACGTCGTGGTGCGCGTAGAGCATGACGGTCGGCTTCCCGTTCCGCGCAGGACGCACCGCCAGGACGGCGGGCTGCCCGAGCTCGCGGCCGGCCTCCTCCGCGCCAGCGGTCTCCCCCTCGACCGCGGAACGGACGATGCGGACGGCGTCGTCGGCGAAGACCCCCGTCGACCGGGCCAGGTCCGCGACCGCCTCGGCACTCGCCTGCACGTGCGCCGGGTCGAACGCCGACCAGGACACCGACGGCAGCCGGACCAGCGCGGACAGGTCGGCGATCGTCGTCGGCAGGCCTCCCTGCACGTGTTCGCGGAGGGCGTCGAGGAGCGCGGGGTCGGTCGCGGGGCTGTGCTGGTCGGTGTCGGTCATGTCCCGTAATCTAGAGGAGATCCAGCACGCAACCGCAGTCAGGAACGCACCGTGGCGAAGGCAGCCCCCAAGACCAACACGACCGTCAACCCGTCGGAGGAAGAACTCCTCGAGTCCGGCAAGGGTCGTCCGACGCCGTCGCGTCGTGAGCGCGAGGCAGCCAACCGTCGCCCGCTCGTCGGCAACAGCCCGCAGGACAAGAAGGCCGCTCGCGCGCGGCTCAACACGGAGCGCGAGAAGGCCCGTGTCGGCATGGCGAACGGCGAGGAACGCTACCTCCCGGTGAAGGACAAGGGCGAGCAGCGCAAGTTCGTCCGCGACTGGATCGACGCGCGCTGGAACGTGGGCGAGGTCATGATGCCCGTGCTCGTGCTGTTCCTCATCGTCGGGTTCGCCGCAGCGCAGACCGTCCTGGCGTCGTACTCGCTCCTGCTGGTGTGGGCGTTCGTCGCACTGTTCGTCCTCGACTGCATCGTGCTGTGGCTGTCGCTGCGCAAGAAGATCACCGCGAAGTTCGGCGACATGCAGCGCGGGACGTTCTTCTACATCCTGACGCGGGCGTGGCAGCTCCGCTTCCTGCGCCTGCCGAAGCCGCAGGTGCGCCGCGGGGAGTACCCCTCGCTGTAGGCGCACTGCCACGAGCGCCGTCCGGCCGAGCCGGGCGGCGCTTCGTCGTTCCGGGTTGCTCCGGGGTGTTCCGGGGTCGCGCGGTGCCTGACGGTGTTCGTCGACCGGGCCAGATCCGTCTCGGTCGGCGTCGCGCGCCGACGGATCACGCCCGAACGCCGAACGCGAGCGGCGTGTCCTGCTCGGTCGGCTCGGTGCCCTCCGGACGGCTGGCCTTCCGGTGCTCCGGGGTCCCGGTCCCGGGGTCCCGATCCCGCGGTGCTCCGGTCGCTCCGACGCTCGGCGGTCCCGGTCCTGCGGTCGCCCGGTCGCTCCGACGCTCGGCGGTCCCGGTCCGGCGGTGTTCCGGTCCTGCGGTCTTCCAGTCGCAGGACATGCCGCACCGAGCGAACACGAGCGGCAGGTCGTGCGACGAGAGCGGCAGCGGGCGGCGGGTCCTGCGACGAGAGTGGGCGAACCGGCGAACCGGCGAACCGGCGGACCGGCGAACAGCCCGACGGCAGTGGGCCGTGTGCGGAGCACGACACCACGGTCGGCGCAGAGCGAGTGCCGCCTGCCGCTACCGCGCTGCGCGCCGCAGCCGCCGACGCCGCAGCCGGTTGATGCGCATCGCCCAGGTCGGCCCCTCGTAGAGGAACGCCGTGTAGCCCTGCACGAGCGTGGCGCCCGCGTCGATGCGGTCCTGCACGTCCTGCTCGCTCGTGACTCCCCCGACGGCGATGACGCAGAAGTCCTGCGGCACCGCGGCACGGACCCGACGCAGCACCTCGAGCGACCGAACGGCGATCGGGGCACCCGACAGGCCGCCGGCACCCATGGCCTCGACCTCGGCGTCCGGCGTGGTCAGCCCGGTGCGGGCGATCGTCGTGTTGTTGGCGATGATGCCGGCGAGTCCGAGGTCCACCGCGAGCCCGGCGATCGCGTCGATCTGCTCGTCGGTCAGGTCCGGGGCGATCTTCACGAGCACCGGGGTCCGCCCCGCAGCGTCGCGGACGGCCGTCAGCAGGGGTCGGAGCTGGTCGGCCTCCTGCAGCCCGCGGAGACCGGGCGTGTTCGGCGAGCTGACGTTGACCGCGAGGTAGTCCGCGAACGGAGCGAGCAGCCGCGTTGACTCGAGGTAGTCGTCGACCGCGTCCTCGACCGCGACGACCCGGCTCTTGCCGATGTTGACACCGATGACCGGGCGACCCGGGTGCCGTCGTGCCCGTTCGAGCCGCCGTGCAGCCCTGGCGGCACCGTGATTGTTGAACCCCATCCGGTTGATCAGCGCTTTGTCGCGGATGAGCCGGAAGAGCCGGGGCTTGTCGTTGCCGGGCTGCGCCTTCGCGGTGATCGTGCCGACCTCGACGTGCCCGAACCCGAGCAGCCCGAGTCCGGCGATGCCCTTGGCGTCCTTGTCGAACCCGGCCGCGAGACCGAAGCGCGAGGGGAAGTGGATCCCCATCGTCGTGATCCCGTCGGCAGCTGCTGGCCTGGCGTAGCGCTCCACCGTGCCGTTCAGGAACGGCACCCTCGGCAGCGCGCGGATCACGGCGAACGCGACGTGGTGTGCGCGCTCCGGGTCCATGTTGGCGAACACCGTCCGGAAGACGACCGCGTACACGTTCCGGACGAGGCGTTCCGCGACCCCGCTCACGCGCTGCTGCCCGAGCCGGCACCGCCGGACGCTGCGGCCCCGGCTGCGTGGTGGTCGCGGCGCAGCTGTGCGATCGCGTCCTCGAAGTCCTCGAGCGTGTCGAAGGCCTGGTAGACGCTCGCGAACCGCAGGAACGCCACCTCGTCGAGCTCGCGCAGCGGCGGCAGGATGGCGAGACCGATGTCGTTCGCGTCGATCTGGCTGGACCCCGACGAGCGCACGGTCTCCTCGACGCGCTGTGCGAGCACGGCGAGGTCACCGTCGGTCACCGGGCGTCCCTGGCACGCCTTGCGCACACCGGAGACGATCTTGTCGCGGCTGAACGGCTCGGTCACGCCGTTGCGCTTCACGACGTTCAACGACGCGGTCTCCGTCGTCGAGAACCGGCGCCCGCAGTTCGGGCACTGGCGTCGGCGACGGATCGAGGTGCCGTCGTCGCTCGTGCGGGAGTCGACGACGCGGGAGTCCGGGTGGCGGCAGAAGGGGCAGAACATGTCGTGTCCCAGGCTATCGGCTCGACGACGCCCACCGGGCGCGGTGACGACCCTGTGGACGATCGGCGGCGCTCAGGACCGCCCGGTGCGTTCCGTCACCGCGGCACCGTGACCGGGCAGCTGTTCCTCGGTCGCGAGCGCCACGATGTGCGGCGCGACCTCGGCCAGCGCGGCGGGCGTGTAGCGGATGACCTGCTGCGGTCGGAGGAACGTCGAGGCCGACAGTCCGGACCCGAACCGTGCCTGTCCGCCGGTCGGCAGCACGTGGTTCGACCCGGCGAGGTAGTCGCCGAGGCTCACCGGGGTGCTCGGCCCCACGAAGACGGCTCCCGCCGCGTCGATGTCCGCCAGCACGGCATCGTCGTCCGCCGTCTGGATCTCCAGGTGCTCAGGCCCGTACGCATTGCTGACGGTCGCCGCGTCGGCCAGGGAGTCGACGAGCACGATCGCGGACTGCGGGCCGTCGAGTGCGGTATGGAGGCGCGCAGCCGTCCCCAGCGCCGCCACCCGTTCCGGGATCGCGGCCTCGACCGCGTCGGCGAACGCGGCCGAGGTGGTCACCAGGACGCTGCCGGCCTGCTCGTCGTGCTCGGCCTGGCTCACCAGGTCGGCGGCGACGTAGCCGGGGTCCGCGGTGTCGTCGGCGATGACGAGGATCTCGGTCGCGCCGGCCTCGGAGTCGATGCCCACGACCCCGCGCACCAGGCGCTTGGCCGCTGCGACGAAGTTGTTGCCCGGACCGGTGACCAGGTCGACCGGCTCGAGGCCGATCTCGGCGACGCCGTACGCCAGCGCACCGACCGCACCGGCCCCGCCCATCGCGTAGACCTCGTCGATGCCGAGCAGTCCGGCCGCGGCGAGGATCGTCGGGTGCACGCGCCCGCCGTGGTCGCGCTGCGGCGGCGAGACGAGGGCGATCGACCCGACGCCCGCGACCTGCGCGGGGACCACGTTCATCACGACGCTCGAGGGGTAGACGGCCTTGCCGCCCGGCACGTAGAGCCCGACGCGACGCATCGGCTGCCAGCGCTGGTGGACCTCGGCGCCGTCGGCCAGGCACGTGACCGACGCAGCCGGGACCTGGGCAGCGCTCGCAGCACGGACGCGGCGGATGGCCTCGTCCAGGGCCTCGCGCAGCTCCGGCGTCAGGCCGGCGACGGCCGCGGCGATCTCGGCGGCGGGGACCCGGACGTGCTCGGGGGCGCCTCCGTCGAACCGCTCCGCCTGCTCGCGGAGCGCGGCTGCCCCGTCTTGCCGGACCGCGTCCACGAGGTCGCGGGCGGCGTCGACGGCGTGCGAGACGTCACCGACGGCGCGGGGCATCAGGCGGAGGAGGTCGGCACGGGCGGGCAGTCCGCCGCGGAGGTCGATTCGCTGCATCATCAGGCGTCAAGCGTACCGGCGGCACCCGACAGGATCGCCGTCGCGAGGGGGCGGTGCCGCTCGGCGTGGTCGTCGTCCCACACCCCGAGCACGTGCAGGACGAGGACGCGGAACGCCAGCGCCCGGACGAGCAGCTGTGGCCAGTCGGACACCCCGGCGAGCTGCCCGAGCGCCGGCAGCCGCTCGACGGGGACCCCGTTCCAGCAGACCGCGTCGACGACGGCGATCGCAGAGGCGTACCCGGCCGGGCGCCACGAGGGTGCCCAGTCGAAGACGGTCGGTGGCTCCCCGGCGGCGAAGAGCACGTTGCCGAGCAGGTCGCGGTGCACGACCTGCGACGGCGCTCGGACCGGCCGGAACGCCGCAGCGAGCCGGTCGAGCAGCGGCCCTGACGGCCGCAGCGTCCCGGCCCAGACCATCCGGTCCGCCCGACTCCACGGGTCGTCGACGAGGTCGAGGAACGCCGGGCGGGGCAGGTGGGCGACCGCTCGGTGGAAGGCATCGCCGGCGGCGAGGACCTCGTCGACGCGGCTCGGGTCGGTCGCGCCCGGCAGCCACTCCCATGCCTCCCACCCGCCGACGAGCCAGGACCCGTCGGCCGACGCCACGGGACGCGGCGCGCGGAAGCGGTCGGAGTGCGCGAGGCGGGCCAGCGTGGCGGACCGCCACCGAGCCTCCCGGGCGTCCCCGTGCGGCCGCAGGACGATCCCGCCCGCGCGCCACGTCGTGCCCTGCCCGCCGGGCAGCAGCAGCGGGCGCCGCTCCCCCGCTCCGAACGCCCGGAGCACCACGGCCGACGGCCGCGGTGCTCCGGGAACGATCACGTCGACCGCCTCAGACCAGGCAGCGCGGTCCGAGCAGGCTCTTCAGCTCGCCGAACAGGTCGGGCGTCAGGCTGACCGGGAACGGCAGCTCGAAGGTCCGCGCGACGTCGTCCTTGAGCAGCTTGAGGCGGACCTCGGTCTCCCCCTGGTGCCGGCCGAGCACCGCGGCCAGCTCGGTCACCGTCGAGGTCGTCGCCCGGCGTTCCGGCAGGGACAGGGTCAACGGGCCGGACCCCATCGCGTCGCCGACGTTCGGCTGGAACATGCTCACGGCGTGCAGCGCCTTGCCGTCGTCACGCACGTTGACCCGGCCGCGCAGGACGACGATCGAGTCCGCCACCAGGGACGGACCGAACTCCTGGTACGTCTTGCCGAGGAACATGACGCCGATCTCGCCGCCGAAGTCCTCGATCTGGACGATGCCGTACGGGTTGCCGCTCGACTTCGCGACCCGGTGCTGCACGCTCGTCAGGAGCCCGGCGACCGTGACCGTCTCGCCCTCGATGCCGTCGTCTGCGGCGATGAGGTCGGCGATGGTGATCGACTGGTGCTTCGCGAGCTCGATCTCGAGACCGGCGAGCGGGTGGTCCGACACGTACAGCCCGAGCATGTCCCGCTCGAAGGCGAGCTTGTCGCGCTTCGCCCACTCCGGGCGGTCCGGCACCTGGGACACCGGCGCCGCGGCGGGGGTCTCCTCGGCCACCTCGGCGAAGAGCGAGTCGAAGTCGAAACCGATGTTGCCGTTGGCCTCGTCGCGCTTGACCTTCACCGCGCCCTCGACCGCGCCCTCGTGGATCTCGACGAGCGCACGCCGGGTGTCACCGAACTCGTCGAAGGCACCCGCCTTGATGAGCGACTCGACCGTCCGCTTGTTGGCCGACGAGATCGGGATCTTCCGCAGGAAGTCGTGGAAGGACTCGAACGCGCCCTTCTCGGTGCGCGCCTTCACGATGTCGTCGACCACGTTGAAGCCGACGTTGCGGATGGCGCCCATGCCGAAGCGGATGTCGTCACCGACGGCGGCGAAGAAGCCGATCGACTCGTTGACGTCCGGCGGCATCACCCGGATGCCCATGCGGCGGCACTCGTTCAGGTACAGCGCGAGCTTGTCGCGGGCGTCGCCGACGCTGGTCAGCAGCGCCGCCATGTACTCCGCCGGGTAGTGGGCCTTGAGGTAGGCGGTCCAGAACGACACCACGCCGTACGCCGCCGAGTGCGCCTTGTTGAAGGCGTAGTCGGAGAACGGCAGCAGGATGTCCCACAGCGTCTTGATCGCCGCGGCCGAGTAGCCGTTGTCCTGCATGCCCTTCTCGAAGCCGGCGTACTGCTTGTCCAGCTCGGACTTCTTCTTCTTGCCCATCGCGCGGCGGAGGATGTCCGCCTGTCCGAGCGAGAAGCCCGCGACCTTCTGCGCGATGGCCATGACCTGCTCCTGGTAGATGATCAGGCCGTAGGTCGTGCCGATGATGTCCTGCAGGGGCTCCTCGAGCTCCGGGTGGATCGGCGTGATCGGTTGCTCGCCGTTCTTGCGGAGCGCGTAGTTCGTGTGCGAGTTCGCACCCATGGGGCCGGGGCGGTACAGGGCGATGAGCGCGGAGATGTCCTCGAAGTTGTCCGGCTTCATGAGCCGGAGCAGGCCGCGCATCGGGCCGCCGTCGAGCTGGAAGACGCCGAGGGTGTCGCCGCGCTGGAGGAGCTGGTACGCGGCGTCGTCCTCGAGGCCCATGGTCTCGAGGTCGAGCTCGATCCCACGGTTCGTCTTGATGTTGTCGAGGGCGTCGCTGATGATCGTCAGGTTCCGGAGACCCAGGAAGTCCATCTTGATCAGGCCGAGCGACTCCGCTGCCGGGTAGTCGAACTGCGTGACGATCTGGCCGTCCTGCTCGCGCTTCATCACCGGGATGATGTCGATGAGCGGTTCGCTCGACATGATCACACCGGCGGCGTGCACGCCCCACTGCCGCTTCAGGCCCTCGAGCCCGAGCGCCGTGTCGAAGACGGTCTTCGCCTCGGGATCGGTCTCGACGACCGTCCGGACGTCGACCGCTTCCTTGTACCGCGGGTGGTCCTTGTCGAAGATCCCGGTGAGCGGGATGTCCTTGCCCATCACGGGCGGCGGCATCGCCTTGGTAAGCTTCTCGCCCATGCCGAACGGGAAGCCGAGGACCCGCGAGGAGTCCTTGAGCGCCTGCTTCGCCTTGATCGTGCCGTAGGTGACGATCTGCGCGACGCGCTCGGACCCGTACTTCTCGGTGACGTACTTGATCGCCTCACCGCGGCGCCGGTCGTCGAAGTCGACGTCGAAGTCGGGCATGGAGACGCGGTCCGGGTTGAGGAAGCGCTCGAAGATCAGGCCGTGCCGGATCGGGTCGAGGTCGGTGATGCGCATCGCGTACGCCACCATCGAGCCGGCACCGGAGCCACGGCCCGGACCGACGCGGATGCCGTTGTTCTTCGACCAGTTGATGAAGTCCGCGACCACCAGGAAGTAGCCCGGGAAGCCCATCTGGTTGATGATCCCGACCTCGTAGTCGGCGCGGTCCTGGACCTCCTTCGAGATACCGCCCGGGTACCGGTACTGCAGCCCCTTCGCGACCTCCTTCTCGAACCAGGAGTGCTCGGTCTCACCCTCGGGCACCGGGAACTTCGGCATGTAGTTCGCGGCGGTGTCGAACTCGACGTTGCACCGCTCGGCGATGAGGAGGGTGTTGTCGCAGGCCTCGGGGTGGTCGCGGAAGACGTGGCGCATCTGCTGCGGCGTCTTGAGGTAGAACTCGTCGGCGTCGAACTTGAAGCGGTTCGGGTCGTTGAGCGTCGACCCGGACTGCACGCAGAGCAACGCTGCGTGCGACTTCGCGTCGTGGGAGTGCGTGTAGTGCAGGTCGTTCGTGCCGACCAGCGGGATGCCGAGGTCCTTCGAGATGCGGACGACGTCCTCGATGACCCGGCGTTCGATCTCGAGGCCGTGGTCCATGATCTCGGCGAAGTAGTTGTCCTTGCCGAAGATGTCGCGGTAGTCCGCCGCCGCCTTGAGCGCCTCGTCGTACTGCCCGAGGCGCAGGCGCGTCTGGATCTCGCCCGAGGGGCAGCCCGTCGTCGCGATGATCCCCTCGTGGTACTGGTCGAGGAGCTCGATGTCCATGCGGGGCTTGAAGTAGTACCCCTCGATCGATGCCCGGCTCGACAGGCGGAACAGGTTGTGCATGCCCGTCGTGTTCTCGGCGAACATCGTCATGTGGGTGTACGCACCCGAGCCGGACACGTCGTCACCGCCGCCGTCACCCCAGCGGATGCGGGTCTTGTCCGACCGGTGGGTCCGCGGCGTGATGTACGCCTCGGTGCCGATGATCGGCTTGACGCCACCGGCCTTCGCGGCCTTCCAGAACTCGAACGCGCCGAACATGTTGCCGTGGTCGGTGACCGCGACGGCCGGCATGCCCTGCGCGGCGGTCTCGGCGACCAGGTCGCTCAGCCGGGCGGCACCGTCGAGCATCGAGTACTCGCTGTGCACGTGCAGGTGGACGAAGGAGTCGGAATCCGACACGGGACCTCCGGTTTCGACGGGGACTGCTGCGGGGCGGGACAACTCTAACCGCCGGCACCGACGTCCCCCGCGTGTCCGGCGTGCCCGCCGACCGGCGTCCGGCGGTGCCGCACGCCGAGCGGGCAGGACACGCCGCGCGTGTTCCGCCGAGCGGACCGAACTCGTCGGCTGGTGCCGCCGAGCGTGACAGATGCCGCCCGCTCGGGAGACCGCGACGGACGCGACCCGGTGACGGACGGGAGGCGCGTGGCGGCACCATCCCGTGCCTCCCCTCCGGCACGCGCCGCTCGACGGGCGCGAGGGCCGCGACGGCCCGGAAGCGGCGGCGCCGCCGAGGTCGCACGACCTGCCGCTCGGTCTTCCCCCGGACGGCATGTCGCGCGACGAGGACGACTGCGGACGGCGTGTTGTGCGACCGGACGAAACCGCCGGCAGCCGCCGCCCGCTCGGCGCGCCCGCCCGCGCCGCCGCCGGCCTACGCCGAGGCGGCGCGGATGCGGTCGAGCGCCTGCTGCAGGTCGTCCGAGTACTCGGCCCGGAACTCCACCCACGCGCCCGTCCGCGGGTGCTCGAACCCGAGTCGCACCGCGTCGAGCCACTGCCGCGTCAGTCCGAGCTCGGACGCCAGCACCGGATCGGCGCCGTACATCGTGTCGCCGACGAGCGGGTGCTTCGTCGCCGCCATGTGCACGCGGATCTGGTGCGTCCGCCCGGTCTCCAGGTGCACCTCGAGCAGGCTCGCCGACCGGAACGCCTCGAGCGTCTCGTAGTGCGTCACGCTCGGCTTGCCGTCGGCCGTGACCGCGAACTTCCAGTCGCTCGACGGGTGCCGTCCGATGGGTGCGTCGATGGTCCCCGACGTCGGATCTGGGTGCCCCTGCGCCAGCGCGTGGTAGACCTTCTCGACGGTGCGCTCCTTGAACGCCCGCTTGAGGTGCGTGTACGCGAGCTCCGTCTTCGCGACGACCATCAGGCCCGAGGTCCCGACGTCGAGCCGGTGCACGATCCCCGCCCGCTCGGCGGCGCCGGAGGTCGCGATGGTGAAGCCGGCCGCGGCGAGCCCACCGGGCACCGTCGGCCCGTCCCACCCGGGCGACGGGTGCGCGGCGACGCCGATCGGCTTGTCGACGACGACGATGTCTTCGTCGTCGTGCACGACCCGCATGCCCGGGACCTCGACCGGCACGATGCGCGGGGGCTCCTTCGGGGACCAATCGACCTCGAGCCAGGAGTCGGCGTGCAGCCGGTCGGACTTGCCGACCTCGACGCCGTCCACGCGGACGCCGCCGGCCGCGACGACCTCGGCCGCGAAGGAGCGCGAGAACCCGAGGAGCTTCGCGATGGCCGCGTCGACCCGCTCACCGGCGAGGCCGTCGGGCACGGGCAGGGAACGCTGCTCGCTCACGTCGCGTCGTGCCCGAGGACGTCACGACCGTCGCGCGGCGCGCGCGGGTCGGGCTCCGCCACCACCGGACGGGAGGCGCGGGACGGCTCCGCCCCGTCGGCGACCGAGGAGCGGGCCGCCGCCTCCGCAGCGCGCTGCTGCTTCGCCGAGAGGGCACGGGTGCCGTCGAGGTTCACGCCGACGATGACGAGCAGGACGAAGACGACCATGCTCACGCAGATGAACGAGTCGGCGATGTTGTAGATCGCCGGCATCATCCACGGCGTCGAGATGAAGTCCACCACGTGACCGCGGCCGAAGCCCGGTTCGCGGAAGAGCCGGTCGAGCAGGTTGCCGAGCGCCCCGCCGAGGAGCATGCCGAGCACGATCGCCCACCACATGGACCGGATGCGACGGGCGAACACGATGATGCCGACGACGACCGCGGTCGACACGATCGAGAACACCCAGGTCATGTTCACCGCGAAGGAGAACGCGGCACCGGGGTTCCGGACGTAGAGCAGCTGGAGCGCGTCACCGAGGACGGGGACCACCTGTCCGTACGGCAGGTGCGCGACGACGAGCGCCTTCACGCCCTGGTCGAGCGCCACCACGACGACAGCGGCGAAGGCCAGTGCCGCGATCGCGCGGACACTGACCTTCGCCGTTGGTGCTGGTCGGACCAACGTCAGTTGCCGAAGCCCTGCGCCGATGCCGGCGCGGGGGTGAGGCCGGACTCCTGCGAGCCGGACCCGTCGAGCTCGGCGAGCTGACCCTGGATGTAGCTCTTGAGCTGCGCACGGTAGTCGCGCTCGAACGTGCGGAGCTCGTCGATCTTGCCCTCGAGCTGACGCTGCTCGCCCTCGAGCACGGCGACGCGCTGGCGGTTGGTGTTCTCGGTGTCGGCGATGATCTGGCGCTGCTTGGCCTCGGCCTCGGAGACCAGGCGAGCTGCCTGCGCGGTGCCCTCGGCGATGAGCGCGTCGCGCTTCTCGATGCCCTCGCGGACGTGCTCCTCGTGCAGACGACGAGCGAGCGTGAGGAGGTTCGTGGTGCCCTCGGTGTCCTCGTCGGCCGGGACGGTCGACGGCGCCGGAGCAGCGGCGGCGACCGGCGCGGGCTCCGGAGCAGCGGCGACGGGGGCCGGCTCGGGCTCGGGGGTCGACTCGGGCTGCTGCTCGACGGACTGCTCGGCGGCGGCCGGCTTCGGCGCCGACTCGGCGGCCTGCAGGCGCTGGCGGAGCTCGTCGTTCTCGGCCGTCAGGCGGCGGAGCTCGACGACGACCTCGTCCAGGAAGTCGTCGACCTCGTCCTGGTCGTAGCCCTCGCGGAACTTCGTCGGCTGGAACCGCTTGTTGACTACGTCTTCCGGCGTCAAAGCCATTGCCGTCACCTCAATAGAACTGCTGAACGTGTGGAACCACTTGCGTCGCGACCGAATCTACCAGCCACCACGAGCGGTGCGGATGCCCGCCGGAGCGGACATCGATCCCGACCACCGTACACCGCGGCCGGAGGGGAACCGCGACGTTCGTCGCGGCGTGGCGCGTGTCGCGGTGGGCGCGGGCTCAGAACCCGCGTGCGAGACCGCCGACGATCACCCGGAGGATGATCACGACGAGCATGACGATCGTCCACCCGAAGTCGAGCGCCACCGGCCCCAGCCGGAGCGGCGGGAGCAGGCGTCGGACGAACCTGATGGGCGGATCGGTCAGCGTGTACACCACGTCGGCGACCACGAGCAGGGCGCCACGAGGACGCCAGGACCGGTTGTACGCCTGGACGATGTCGAACGCGAACCGACCCCACATCACGAAGAAGTAGAGCAGGAGGGCGAAGGAGAGGATCCCGAAGACCACGGACACGATGGGGCTCGCTCGGCTCGGGTGCGTCCGCCGTCAGGGCGACCGCACGGGGCGGGGTGAACCGGGGTACGGCTCAGGACTGGGCGAAGAAGGACGCCTCGATGTCGGACTCTACCTCAGCGGGCTCACCGCTCACCGCGACGTGGGCCGGCGACAGCAGGAAGACCTTGTTCGTCACGCGCTCGATCTTGCCGTACAGACCGAGCGACAGGCCCGACGCGAAGTCGATCATGCGGCGGGCGTCCGACTCGGTCATCTGCGAGAGGTTGATGATGACGGGGATGCCGTCGCGGAAGCTCTCGGCGATGGACTGGGCGTCCTTGTACTCGCGCGGGTGGACGGTGAGGATCTCGTTCATTTCCTGGACCGGGGTCGCCTTCTGTGCGGTCGTGTGCGAGCGGCGGAGCGGGGTGACCTGAGCGCCGCGCTGGTGGGTGTGCGTCTTGGGCTCGGCGGGGACCGCTGCGGGAGCTGCTGCCGCCGGGGCAGCGGCTACGGGCGCAGCGGCGGCCGGAGCCTGCGCGGCCGGAGCTGCAGCGGGAGCCGTGGCAGGGGCGGCGGCCTGGCGCGTCGGCGCGGCCTGCTGCTGCTGCTCGTCCTCGTACAGTTCCTCGTCGGCGAGGCCGAGGTAGACCATCGTCTTCTTGAGCGGGTTCGCCATGGTTCCTCCGGAGGTCGGTGCTCGTGGGTGCCCTGCAACGAGGCTAGGGCGCGGCCGGCCGGTTTCCCGTGATTGCGGTCCCGATCCGCAGGTGTGTCGCGCCCTCCGCGATCGCCTCGGCGTGGTCCCCGCTCATGCCGGCCGAGATGTCGGTCGCGTCGGGGGCGATCGCCGCGACCCGGTCGGAGACGTCGCGGAGCCGCGCGAAGGCCCGTCGGGGCTCCTCGTCGAGGGGCGCGACCGCCATCACGCCGCGGAGTCGGATCGTCCCGGTGCGCAGGACCCGTTCGACCATCGCCTCGACCGCGTCCGGCTGGACGCCACCACGATCGGGGTCGTCGGTCAGGTTGACCTGCACGAAACCGTCGACCACCCGGGGCTCCGGCTCGGTCTCGGTCGGCGCGAAGGCATCGACGACGGAGTCGCGGTCGAGCGACTGCACGACATCGGCGTAGCGGCGCACCTGCCGCGCCTTCTTCGACTGCAGCTGACCGACGAAGTGCCACGTCAGGTCGAGGTCGGCCAGCTCGGCGGCCTTGGCCTGCGCCTCCTGGTGCCGGTTCTCCCCCACGTCGGTGACCCCGAGTGCGGCGAGCTCGCGGACCAGCGACGCCGGGTGGTACTTCGTCACGACGACGAGCGTGAGGTCGTCGGCCGAGCGCCCGGCGGACCGGGCGGCGTCGGCGACGGACGCGCGGACGGACGCGAGACGCGCCTCCAGTCCGTCACGGTCGACGGTCTGGAGGCGCGCATCACCTGCCATGGGTCGGCTTACTTCAGGAAGTCGGGGACGTCGAGCTCGTCGTCGTCGTCGAACGCCGGGTCGGCGGCACGACGCACGGGCGCCTCGTGCTCCTGCGTCGACCAGGACGGCGCGCTGGTCGCGGTGTCCTCGATCGCGCCGGTGCCGGCCGACGACGCCGCGGACGACGTGCCGGAGTCCGCCTCGACCCAGCTGGAGCGACGCTCCTTCTGCTGCGCGCCCGGCTCGCCGCCGTCGAAGCCCGCGGCGATGACGGTCACGCGGACCTCGTCGCCGAGGGTGTCGTCGATGACGGCACCGAAGATGATGTTGGCCTCGGGGTGGACGGCCTCCTGCACCAGGCGGGCGGCGTCGTTGATCTCGAAGATGCCGAGGTTCGACCCACCCTGGATCGACAGGAGCACACCGTGCGCGCCGTCGATCGAGGCCTCGAGCAGCGGCGACGCGACGGCGAGCTCGGCCGCCTTGATCGCACGGTCCGCCCCGCGGGACGAGCCGATGCCCATGAGGGCCGAACCGGCACCCTGCATGACGCTCTTGACGTCCGCGAAGTCGAGGTTGATGAGACCAGGGGTGGTGATGAGGTCGGTGATGCCCTGGACACCCGCGAGCAGCACCTGGTCGGCGGTCGCGAAGGCCTCGACCATCGAGATGCCACGGTCGCTGATCTCGAGCAGGCGGTCGTTCGGCACGACGATGAGCGTGTCGACCTCGTCCTTGAGTCCGGCGACGCCGTTCTCGGCCTGGGACTGCCGACGCTTGCCCTCGAAGCTGAACGGCTTCGTGACGACGCCGATGGTGAGCGCACCGATCGACTTCGCGATCCGTGCGACGACGGGCGCACCGCCGGTGCCGGTACCGCCGCCCTCACCCGCGGTGACGAAGACCATGTCGGCGCCCGCGAGGGCCTCCTCGATCTCCTCGGCGTGGTCCTCGGCGGCACGACGGCCGACCTCGGGGTCCGCGCCGGCGCCGAGGCCCCGGGTGATCTCACGACCGACGTCGAGCTTGACGTCGGCGTCGCTGAGCAGCAGCGCCTGCGCGTCGGTGTTGATCGCGATGAACTCGACCCCACGGAGGCCCAGCTCGATCATGCGGTTCACGGCGTTCACGCCGCCGCCGCCGACACCGACGACCTTGATGACGGCGAGGTAGTTGTGGTTCGTGGTCACGTCAGTCGGGCCTCCGGTCGAACCCTCAACCTCTACTTGAAGTTCAGGGGCAATGCTGGTAGTTGCGGTGCTTCCACGACGCTACGGGTGCGCTCCGCGGGCTGTCGCCCCGCCACGCCGCGTGTCGCGGATCGCGTCGCCGAGATTCCCGCCGCGAGCGGCTCGGCGGTGGTCGTCGGACCCGCCGCTCGTCACTGCGCCGGTCGGACGATGCCGTTGTCCGGTGCCGAGACGTCGAACTCGACCTCGGTGTCGGGATCGCGCGACGCGTGGTCCGCGACGAGGGCCGCGAGCAGCGACGCCTTCGCGTCGGAGGCGTCCGGGCTGCCCCAGACCACGGTCGACCCGTCGTCGAGCGTGAGCGTGACGTCGTCGGCGGTGGTCGCCCGGACGTCCGTGACCTGCCGACGGACCGTCGACGGCAGCGACAGCACGACCTCGGTCATCGTCCGGAACACCGGCGAGCCGAGCTCGGCGCGCTGCACGTCGGCGACCGGCACGCCCTCCGGACGGTCCGGCGACGACTGCACCACGATGCCCGCCGGGTCGACCAGGTCGAACGAGTCCCCCGAACGGACGGCGACGACGGGCGTCCGCTCCGTGACGGTCACGACGAGGGTGTGCGGCGGGACCTCCTCGGTGACGTAGCTCTCGATCAGCGGGAAGCCGGCGATGTCGCGCTTGACCTCGCCGAAGTCGATGCGGGCCAGCGGGGTGCCCACCTGGTCGGAGAGCGCCTGGCGGAGCGCGGTCGCGTCGACGCGCTCGGTGCCGCGGACCTCGATCGTGCGCAGGGCCATCAGCGGTGAGTAGACGGCGACCAGGATCGACGCGCCGAAGACCACCACGACGGTGCCCGCGGTGATCCAGGCAGCACGGCGGTGTCGTGCACGCCGGGTGAAGCGCCGCACCTCGGCCCGCTCGAGCAGCCGCCGGCGACGTCTCGCCACCCGTGCCTCGCGCGCGGTCTCGGCAGCGCGGACGCCGGCACCGATCGGGGACCCGTGCTCGTCGTCGGCCGCCGGGCGGGCAGCACCGGGCGCGTCGATCACGTCGGTGACGGTGGCCGCACCGGTCGCGTCGTCCGGGGCCGGCTCCTCCGTCGTCGGGTCGGCCGTGGTCGCGCCCGCACCGCGGGGCGCGGTGTCCGCACCGGGGCGCGACGCGGCGCCGCCGTCACGGGCAGCGGCGGACGTCCTGCCCGCGTGGTCCTCGTCCGGGGTGTACTCGCGCAGGCGCTCGGCCACGGTCGACCAGCCGGCACCGAGGCGGCGGCCGGCGGCGCCGGCGAGGGCGCCAGCGCGCTCGCGCTGCCCCTGCGCAGACGGCGGCTTCGACGAGGATCTCGGCGTCGCGCGGTGCTCGTCGGGACCTGGCGCGGCGGTGGGGGCGACCGGCTCGTCGACGGGGGCCGGCGGGGCGGTGGTGGGTCGCGCCTCCCGGCCGTCCGCCGCCGCGCCGCGTGCCGGTCGACGCGACGTCAGGGGACCACGGCGCTGCCGCGGGGCGCGGGCACCGTCGGCCGGGGCCTCCGGTTCCTCCGGACGCCCGTCGAAGCCCTCGGGACGCTTCACTGCGCGCGGTCCCCGTCGCCGTCGTGCCGCAGCGCGCCGAGCACCTGCGGGATGATCCGGTAGACGTCGCCGCAGCTGAGCGTCATGACGATGTCACCGTCGCGGGCGACCTCGGCCGCGCGTGCAGCGGCGTCGTCCCAGTCCGGCAGGAACTCGACCCTGGACTGGTCGACGAAGCGCTCCTGCACGAGGGCGCCCGTGACGCCGGGCTCCGGGTCCTCGCGGGCGCCGTACACGTCGAGCACGACCGTGTGGTCGGCCAGCTCCTCGTAGACGCGGGCGAAGTCGCCGGCCATGAGCCGCGTGCGCGAGTACAGGTGCGGCTGGTGGATCGCGATGATCCGACCGTCGCCGACGACGTTGCGTGCTGCGCGGAGCGCGGCCGCGACCTCCGTGGGGTGGTGCGCGTAGTCGTCGTACACCGAGACCCCGCGCTCGACACCGTGCAGCTCGAAGCGACGCTCGGTGCCGCCGAACGCCTCGATCCCCCGGATCGCGTCGGCGGGCGCGACACCCAACCCGGTGAGCACCGCGAAGGCGCCCACCGCGTTGACGGCGTTGTGGCGGCCGGGCACCCGGAGCGTCATGTGGTGCTGTTCCCCGCCGGCGCGGAGGTCGACCTCGACGCTCGCCGCCTCGACGATGCGCTCGATGCGGACGTCGGCGTCGGCGGCCTCGCCGAACGTGACGACCTCGGGCGCGTGCTCGCGTGCCCGCACGCCCTCGGTGACGCGCTTCGCGCCCGCGTCGTCGCTCGACACGACGATGCGCTCGCTCGCCTTCGCGGCGAACTCGACGAAGGCGTCGATGAAGGCCTGCTCGCTGCCGTAGTGGTCGAGGTGGTCGGCGTCCACGTTCGTGATGAGCGCGACCGCGACGTCGTAGAGCAGGAAGGACCCGTCGGACTCGTCCGCCTCGACGACGAACAGGTCGCTGCCACCGGGGGCCGAACTCGTGCCGAGCGACTGGATGACGCCGCCGTTGACGAAGCTCGGGTCGAGACCGAGCTCGACCATGGCGGTCACGATCATGCCCGTCGAGGTGGTCTTGCCGTGCGCGCCCGCGACCGCGACGAGGCGGTGCTCGGCGATCAGCGCGGCGAGGGCCTGGGACCGGTGCAGCACCGGGAGCCCGCGACGCTGCGCCTCGAGGAGCTCGGGGTTGTCCGGCCACAGCGCGCTCGTGACCACCACGGTGTCGGCGTCGGCGAGGTTCGCGGCGTCGTGGCCGATGTGCACCTCGGCACCGAGGTCGCGCATCGTGCCGGTCGTCGCGGTCTCGCGGGAGTCGCTGCCCGTGACCCGGTGCCCGGCGGCCAGGAACATCCGCGCGATGCCGCTCATCCCGGAGCCGCCGATGCCGACGAAGTGGACCGTGCCGAGGTCGTCCGGGATCGGCTGGGTCAGGTCCGGCTTGATGGTCATCGTTCCTCCGTGGTGCTGGTGCTGGTGCGCTGCGCGGCCTCGCGTACGAGGGCCGTCATCCGGTCCGCCCCGTCGCGGTGTCCGACGCTGCCGGCTCGGACGGCCATGTCGGCGATCCGCGCACGGTCCCGCAGGATCGGCAGCAGCTGGAACGTCACCCACTCGTCCGTGAACGCCGCGTCGTCGACGAGCACCGCTCCCCCGGCGCCGACGACGTCCGCCGCGTTGTGCCGCTGCTCGCCGTTGCCGACCGGGTACGGCACGAGCACGCTCGGCAACCCGACGGCCGTCAGCTCGCACACCATGCCGGCACCCGAGCGGGACACGACGAAGTCGGACGCGGCGTAGGCCAGGTCCATGCGGTCGCAGTACGGCAGGACGTGGTAGCCGTCGAGGTCGCTCGGTCCGATGTCCGACTTGCCGCCGACGACGTGCAGGACCTGCCACCCGGCGTCGACGATCGCCGTCGCCGAGCGGTTCACCGTCGTGTTGATGCTCCGCGCACCGGACGAGCCGCCCGTGACGAGCAGCACCGGGCGCTCCGCGTCGAGGCCGAACTCGGCCAGGCCCTCGGCCCGCGCGGCACGGCGGTCGAGCGTCTCGACCTCCCTGCGGAGCGGCATCCCGACCACGCGTCCGTGGCGCAGGTGGGTGTTCGAGAACGTCAGGCCCACGTGCCGGGTCAGCAGGGCGGCGAGCCGGTTCGCGAGCCCGGGCTTGGCGTTCTGCTCGTGCACGACGATCGGCGTCCCGGTCCGCTTCGCAGCGATGTACGCCGGCGCCGCCGCGTAGCCGCCGACGCCCAGGACGACCTCGACGTCGTGCTCGCGGATGAAGCGCTCGGTGCGTCGGACCGCACCGAGGAAGCCGCCGGGGAACCGGAGCGCCCGGGCGTCGAGCCGGCGCGGGAAGGGCAGGCGCGGGATCGTCAACAGCTCGTAACCGCGCATCGGCACGAGTCGCGACTCGAGCCCCTCGGCGGTGCCGAGGACGAGCACGCGGGCGTCCGGGTCCTGTTCGGTCAGCCGGTCGGCGACCGCGAGCAGCGGGTTGACGTGTCCGGCGGTGCCACCGCCGGCGAAGAGGTAGGTGCTCACCGGAGCACTCCGTTCTGTGGTGCGGAGCCGGCGCGCGGTGCCGCGGTCCGGCCCTTGCCGGGCAGTTCGCGGGCGAAGGACAGCACGACGCCGATCGCCACGAGGGTCATGATGAGGGCCGATCCACCGGCCGAGATGAGCGGCAGCGGCACGCCGAGGACCGGCAGCAGGCCGAGCACCACCGCGATGTTGACGAGCGCCTGCCCGATGATCCAGGCCAGGATCGCGCCCGTGACCGTCCGGACGAACGGGTCGTCCGACTGGCGGATGACCTTGATCATGCTGACCGCGAGGACGATGAACAGCGCCAGCACGACCACGGCGCCGATGAGCCCGAGTTCCTCGCCGATGATCGCGAAGATGTAGTCGTTGTCCGCCTCGGGCAGCCACGACCACTTCGCCTTCGAGTTGCCCAGGCCGACGCCGAACACGCCACCGGACGCCAGGGCCCACATGCCGTGCACGGGCTGCCAGCAGAGGTCCTGGTACTGGTTCGAGTCGGTGCATCCGGAGAGCCACGCGTTGATGCGGTACTGCCGCGAGGCCGACGCCATCGTGACGAACGGCAGCACGACGGCGACCGCCCCGAGGATGACGAGCAGGTGCTTCGCCCGCGCGCCCCCGATGAAGAGCGCACCGAGCAGCAGGACCAGCATGATCATCGCGGTTCCCTGGTCACCGCCGAGCAGCACCATCCCGAGCGGCAGCACCGTCGCGATGCCGACCGGCACGAACAGTTCCTTCCACTCCCGCAGCCGGTCACGCTTCACGTAGATGATCGCGCCGACGGCCAGGGCGATGCCGAGCTTGACGGCCTCGGACGGCTGGGCGCTGAACGAGCCGAGCTTGATCCAGTTCCGGTTGCCCTGGATCTCGATGCCGAGCGGCGTGTAGACGAGCAGCTGCAGGACCAGCGCCGCGGCGAGGATCCGCATCGCCCACTTCCGCCAGAGACGCGCGGGGACGCGGCTCGCGACGAGCATGAGCGGGACGCCGAGCACGGCGTACAGCCCCTGCTTGGACGCTGCGCCGAAGAAGTCGTGGGTGGCGGCGTACTGCTCGACGCTCGACGACGACAGCACCATCACGACGCCGAACACGACGAGGAAGAGCGTGACGCCCAGGATCGTGTAGAAGGTGCTCGACTCGGCGACGAAGACGTTCTTGACCGCGACGACGGCGCCCCGCGCACGGCGCTGCGGACCGGCGTGCTCGCCGCCCGCGGACGCGGTTCCCGTGTGTCCGGTACTGCCCGTCGTGCGGCCGCCGCTACGGCCGCTCGGGAGATCCGTGGTCGCCATCGGCTGTGCCTCCCAGGTGTTCGTGGACCGCCGCCGCGAACCGGCGCCCCCGGTCCGCGTACGAACCGAACTGGTCGAACGACGCCGCCGCGGGGGCGAGGAGGACCGTGTCGCCCGGTCGTGCGACCGATGCGGCATGCCGGACCGCCTCGGGCATGACGTGATCAGTGTCCGTCGCCTCGACCTGCAGGACCGGGACCGTCGGCGCGTGTCGCGCGAATGCCTCGAGCACCGGTGTGCGGTCCGTCCCGATGACGACGACCGCTCGGGCCGTGGGGCCGAAGCGCTCGACGAGGCCGTCGATGTCGACGCCCTTGAACTGCCCGCCGACGATCCAGACGACGGTCTCGAACGATGCCAGCGATGCCGTGGCGGCGTGCGGGTTGGTCGCCTTCGAGTCGTCGACCCAGGCGACGCCGTCCGCCGTCGCGACGTGCTCGGTCCGGTGGTGGTCGGCGCGGAAGTCCTGCACGGCAGCGCGGATGTGCGCGGGCTCGACGGCGGCAGCACGCGCGAGGGCGGCCGCGGCGAGGACGTTCATGGTCATGTGCGGACTGGCGAGCCCGGCCTGCTCGAGGTCCGCCACGGTGGCGAACTCGAGCGCGCTGTTGCGCCGGTCCTCGGTGAAGGCGCGGTCGCAGAGCACGTCGTCCACGATCCCGACATCGCCCGGCGCGGGGACCCCGGGCGTGAAGCCCACGGCACGGCACCCCTCGACCACGTCGGCGCCCTCGACCATGCGACGGGTCGACTCGTCCGAGGTGTTGTAGACGCAGGCCGTCACGGTGCGCTCGTAGACCTTGGCCTTCGCCGCGCGGTACGCCTCGGCGGACCCGTGCCACTCGAGGTGGTCGTCCGCGATGTTGAGGCAGGTGCTCGCGAGCGGCACGACGGCACCGTCGCCCGAGGTGGGCAGGTAGTGCAGCTGGTGGCTCGAGAGCTCGACGACCAGCACGTCGAAGCCCTCCGGGTCACGGACGACATCGAGCACCGGTACGCCGATGTTCCCGCAGGCGACCGCGCGGAGCCCGGCGGCCGCGAACATCGCGGTCGTCAGCTGCGTCGTCGTGGTCTTGCCGTTCGTTCCCGTGATGGTCACCCACGGTGCGGCGATCGGGCCACGGACGACCTTGTCGCGCACGCGCCAGGCGAGCTCGATGTCCCCCCACACGGTGCTGTGCTCGACCGCCCAGCGGACCGTGGCGTTGTGCGGCGGCAGACCGGGCGACACGACGACGACGTCCGGGGCCTGGGCCACGAGGGCGGCCGGCACGGTGTCGAGCGACGTGCGCTCGAACCGGGCGCCGATCACGTCGAGCAGCTCCACGGTGTCGGCGGGTCCGTCCGGCGCGAGGACGACCACGTCGCTGCCGAGCTCCACGAGCGTGTCGGCGACGGAGAAACCGGTCGAGCCGAGGCCGAGCACGGCGACCCGCAGCCCCTTCCAGCCCTCGGCGTACCAGCTGTCGAGTCCTTCGAGGCGGGCGTCAGCCGACACGGGCGATCCACTCCAGGTAGAAGAGCCCGACACCGGCCGCGACGCAGAGCCCCGCGATGATCCAGAACCGGACGACGACGGTCACCTCGGCCCACCCCTTCAGCTCGAAGTGGTGGTGCAGCGGGCTCATCCGGAAGATGCGCTTGCCGTGGGTGATCTTGAAGTAGGCGCGCTGCAGGATGACCGAGCCGGTCACGATGAAGAACAGGCCACCGATGAGGATCAGCAGCAGCTCGGTGCGGCTGAGGATCGCCAGGCCGGCCAGCGCTCCGCCGAGGCCGAGCGAACCGGTGTCGCCGAGGAAGATCTGCGCCGGCGAGGTGTTGTACCAGAGGAACCCGATCAGGCCACCGCAGACCGCGGCCGCGACGACCGCGAGGTCGAGCGGGTCGGACGTGCTGTAGCAGGCGTGCGCGGTGCTCTCGTCGAGTCGGACGCCGCCGCAGATCTGGTTCGACTGCCAGAAGCCGATGATGACGTACGACCCGATCGCCAGGATGCTCGAGCCGGTGGCGAGGCCGTCCAGCCCGTCGGCGACGTTCACGCCGTTCGACGTGGACACCGTCAGCAGCACGATCCACGCGAGGTACAGGATCGTCCCGATGACGGTTCCGAGGACCATGAAGTCCAACCACGGGACGTCGCGGATCGCGGAGATCATCGTCGATGCCGGGGGCTTGCCGTTGCCGGTCGGCACGACGAGGGCGATCGTCGCGAACACGACGCCGACGATGACCTGCCCCAGGACCTTCGCCCAGCCGCCGAGCCCGAGGCTCCGCTGCCGACGGACCTTGAGGAAGTCGTCGATGAACCCGACGAACCCGAGCCCGACCATGAGGAAGAGCACGAGCAGTCCGGACAGCGTGACCGAGTCGCGGCCCACCAGGTGTCCGACGAAGTAGCCGAGCACCGCGCCGATGATCAGGACGATGCCGCCCATGGTGGCGGTACCGCGCTTCGTGTGGTGTGACTGCGGGCCGTCGTCACGGATGAACTGTCCCCAGCCGAGGCGGTGGAACAGCTTGATGAAGAGCGGTGTGAGCAGCAGTGTGAACACCAGCGCCACGGCGCCGGCGACGAGGAGCGCGATCATTCGGTGACACCTCCGAGGCGGTCGCCGAGGAATCGCAGTTCGGCGGACTTCGAGGACTTGACGAGGACGACGTCGCCGGGGCGGACCATCTCCTGCAGGGCGTGGACGGCTGCGTCGACGTCCTCGATGTACACGGACTCGCCGTCCCACGATCCCTCGAGGGTGGCGGCCTGGTGGATCGGCGCGGCGCCGGGTCCGACGACCACGAGCTGTCCGATGCCGAGACGGACGACGAGCCGACCGATGCGGTCGTGCTCCTCCGTCGAGAACTCCCCGAGCTCCGCCATCTCGCCGAGCACGGCGACGGAGCGCTCCCCCGGACGCACGACCTGCGCCAGGGTGCGGAGCGCCGCGGCCGTCGAGTCCGGCGACGCGTTGTAGGCGTCGTTGATGACGGTCACGCCCTCCGGTCCGCCCTGGAGCAGCTCCATGCGCCAGCGCTCGGCCCGCGTCATCGACGCGAGCGCCTCGGCGCCGGCGGCGAGCGGGACGCCCCACAGGTGGGCGACGGTGAGGGCGGCCGACGCGTTCATCGCGTGGTGCTCGCCGAGGATGGCGAGGCGGACGTCGACGGTCTGCGGGACCGGGGACGTGCCTCCAGGACGGTCCGCGGCGGCCTCGGCCGGGACGGGAGGCGCGGTGAGCGTGAAGCGCGTACCGCTGCGGTCCGTCTCGATGCCGGAGACGCGGTAGTCCGCGCCGGCCGACGTGCCGAAGCCGACGACGGTCGCGTCGGTGAGCGCACGCATGGACGCGACGCGGTCGTCGTCCACGTTGAGCAGTGCGGTCGCGGTGGCGGGCAGGTCGGTGACCATCTCCGACTTCGCGCGCTGGGTCGCCTCGATCCCGCCGAACTCGCCGGCGTGCGCGAGCCCGACCTTCAGGACGACACCGACGTCCGGCTCGGCGATCGCGACGAGCTTGGCGATGTGCCCCTTGCCGCTGGCACCCATCTCCACGACGAGGAACCGCGTGTCGTGGGTGATGCGGAGCATCGAGACGGGGGCGCCGACGTGGTTGTTGAACGATCCCTGCGGCGCCACGGTCGCACCGTGCTGCTCGAGGATCGTGCGGAGCATGTTCTTGGTGCTCGTCTTGCCGTTCGAGCCGGTGATCCCGACGACGCGCAGCGGCGCCGGCAGTCCCTGCTCGTCGACGCGGTGGGCGCTCGAGGCGCGGACCCGCGCCACGACCTCGTGCGCGAGGGCGGCGAGGGCGGCGTAGCCGTCGGACACGACGACCTGCGCGGTGCCGGCGCCGTCGGGCAGGTCGACGGCGCGCTCGGTCACGACCAGGGCCGCACCGGCCTCGACCGCGTTCGGCACGAAGCGGTGGCCGTCGGTCTCCTCCCCGAGCAGCGCGAAGAACACGCTGCCGGTGTCGACGAGGCGCGAGTCGGTCTCGACGCTGCCGTCGACGACCTGCTCCGGGGCACCGCTGACGAGCTCGCCGCCGATCGCGGCGGCGATCTCGGCGAGGGTCAGGGCGATCATCGGGTCTCCTCCGCCGGGCCGGAGTTCGGCTCCCAGCCGGCTTCGCGCAGTGCCTGCCGGGCCTCGTCACGCGCCGAGTAGGGCGTCCGGACGCCCGCGATGTCGCGGTAGTCCTGGTGGCCGGGGCCGGCCCAGAGGATCGAGTCTCCGTCGCCGACCAGGCTCACGGCCGTGCGGATCGCCGCCTCCGGCGGGCTGACCTCGTACGTCTCGTGGTCCGGGTAGGCCTCGCGCGCGGCGTCGACCAGGGTCTTCCGGATGGACGCGGCGTCCTCGAAGCGAGGGTGGTGGTCCGTGACGACGAGGATGTCGCTCCCCGCGGCGGCGACGCGCGCCATGTCGCCGCGCTTCGTCGTGTCGCGGTCGCCGTCGGCGCCGAAGAGCATGAGGACCCTGCCCGGCGTGAACTGCCGGACGGCCGCCAGCGTGTTCTCGAAGGCGTCGGCGCTGTGACCGAAGTCGACGTAGACGCTCGGGCCGGCGTCCCCCGACACCCGCTCGGTCCGACCGGGCAGGTAGCACTCGATGGCGCTGACCGGCTGCTCGTCGGTCTCGTCCGCGTAGTGCCGGTGGTTCGAGCCGAGGGCGTGCGCGATGGCGCCGAGCTCGAACCCGCCCTCGACGAGCATCACGATCGCGAGCGCCGCGTTGGCCGCCATGTGCCAGCCGATGAGCGGCACACGGGTCGTGAGCTCACGCCCCTCGGGCCCGGTGAGGCGGAACTCGGTGTAGGCGGCGTGCGCCTCGACGATGTCGACGTGCCACTCGGCCTCGACCTCGGGGTGCACCGTGATCGTCGTGACGGGGATGCGGGAGTCCTGCACCACGCGGTGGCCCCAGTCGGTGTCCAGCGAGACGACGCCGCGACGGGCGTGCTCGGGCTGGAACAGCGGGAGCTTCGCCTGGTAGTACTCCTCCATGTCGGCGTAGTCGTCGAGGTGGTCGTGGGACAGGTTCGTGAACCCGGCGACGTCGAACACGATGCCGTCGACGCGATGGCGGCTCAGGGCCTGGGCGCTGACCTCGACGGCGACGGCGCGGACCTCGGACTCGCGCATGCGGGCCAGGAGCGCGTGCATCTCGCTCGCCTCGGGGGTGGTCAGGCGGCTCGTCACGCTGAGCGAGCCGATGTGGCGCTCCGCGGTCGAGCTGAGGCCGGTGACCAGGCCGAGCTGCTTGAGGATGCCCTCGAGGATGTACGACGTGCTGGTCTTGCCGTTCGTGCCCGTCGTCGCGAAGAGCTGCGGCAGGTCGGTGGCCTCGTCCGGGTGGGTGCGGTAGACCCACGCCGAGACGTCGCCGAGCGCGGCGCGCGGGTCCTCGACCACCAGCACCGGCAGGCCGGAGGGCTCGGCGAGTGCGACGCCGTCGGCGTCGGTCAGCACCGCGACGGCACCGCGCTCGGCGGCCTCGGTCGCGAACTGGGCGCCGTGTCGGTTCGCGCCGTGCACGCCGACGAACAGGTCACCCGGCTGCACCTCGGCAGCGCTCAGCGTGACGCCCGTCGTCTCGACGGCGTCGACGGAGCCGACCACGCGCATGCCGAACGCGTTCGCGAGTTCGGCGACGCTCCTCGGGGTCGGGTGTTCGGGTCGGAGGACCGGGGGGATCCGTGCGGACAAGTGCTCCTTCTTCCTCACCACGTGGACGGGTACAGCTGCGCCTCGGCCGTGGAGGGGGCTACTCGGTACTTCTCGAGCACCTGGGACATGAGAGTGCGGAACGCCGGAGCCGCTCCGCTGGACCACTTGTTGGTCTGCGGCTTCGTGAACGTCACCGTGACAACATACTGGGGGTCCTCGGCGGGTGCCATTCCGGCCACCGAGGTGATGCGCTGGCCGCCGTAGCCCTTCCCGCCCTCGGCGACCTCGGCGGTACCGGTCTTCGCCGCGATGTTGTAGCCGGAGATCGGCTTCATCCCGACGAGCGTGCCGCCCGTGACCACGCTCTGCAGCATCTTGACGGTCTGGTCGGCTGCCGCAGCGGACACGACGCGCGTGCCCTCCACGTCGGGCGCGTCGATCATCTTGCCGTCCGAGGTCTTGCAGCCCTTCACCATGTGGAGCGGGATCCGGACACCCTGGTTGGCGAGGGTCTGGAACACGCTCGCGACCTGGACGGCGGTCGTCGAGATGCCCTGCCCGAACATCGAGTTGATGTTCGTCTGCTGGTCCCAGTCCGGGCTCGCGCCGTACTGCATGCCCGGCTGGCCGGGGTACTGGATCGCCGACTCGGGCTCGAACAGGCCGAACTTCTTCATGTAGTCGTACCGCTGCTGGGTCGACAGCCGCTCGCCGAGCTCGGTGATGCCGACGTTCGAGGAGTTCTGCAGGATGCCGGTCAGCGTCAGGTTCTCGGTCGGGTGGAGCTCGGAGTCCTGGATCTTGCCGCCCCACGGGAAGGACCGCGAGTACGGCACCACCGCTCGGTCGGTCGGGCTCGACTTGCCCTGGTCGATGAGCGCGGCCGCGATCGCCGCCTTGATGGTCGAACCGGGCTCGTAGGTCGAGGTCAGCGCACGCGAGCCGTACGCACCCTTGTCCGTGGTCGCGTCGACGTCGTTCGGGTCCACGGTGGGCCAGTCGGCGACGGCGAGGAGCTCACCGGTCTTGACGTCCACGACGGTCGCGGTCGCGGACTCCGCCTGCAGCGACTGCGCCGCCGACGCGATCGTCTGCTGCGCCATGTACTGCAGGTCGCTGTCGATGGTGGTCTCGAGCGTGCCGCCGTCCTTGGCCTGCTCCGTCGTCCGGGTGCTCCCGGGGAGCTGCACGCCGTCCTCGCCGCGCTCGTACGTCTCCGAGCCGTTCTTGCCCGCGAGGCACTGGTCGTACGAGTACTCGAGGCCGGCCTGGGCGCCGTCGGTGCCCATGAACCCGGTCAGCGCACCGCCGGTGGCACCCATCGGGTAGACGCGGGCGGACTGCTGCTCCTTGTAGACCCACGGGATGCCGAGGGCGACGACCGCCTCGTAGTGCTTCACGTCGAGCCCCTTGACCAGGTAGGCGAAGTCCGACTTCGGGTCGGCGGCGATCGCCTTCTGCATCGCCTGCACGTCACCGCCGGACGCCTTCGCCAACGCCTGCAGGGCGTCGTCCACCGAGACCTTCTTCGTGCGCTCGCCACCGAGCTTGCCGTCGAAGCCCGCGACGAGTCGTGGCGAGGTGACGATGTTGTAGCGGTTGACGCTCTCCGCGAGTTCGGTGCCGTTGCGGTCGACGATGGCACCGCGGTTGCCGTAGATGGTGACCGGGATGCTCCGCTTCGCCTTCGACGCCTCGTTCAGCGCCGCTGCCTGCACCACCTGGATGTCGACCAGTCGGATCACGAAGACCGCCACGAGGGCGATCACGGCGATGATCACCACGCTGTAGCGCAGTCGAGGGTTGCGGATCGTCTTCGTCACGCGGTGCGGTCCTTCCCGGGTGGTGCGGCAGTCTGATCCCGCCCGCAGGTCACCGGGTGGTGGGTGCCTGGAGCGGGTTCGCGTCGGACTCTACGTCGGTGGTCGAGCCGGTCCGTCCCGACTCGCTGGTGCCTGCGCTCTTCTCAGTGTCGGCCGTCGCAGCAGCCTGCTGGGCACCGGTCGCCGACGTCCCGCCCGCGCTGGTGTCCGTGCTGCCGCCGGTCGTGCTCGTGGTGCCGTCGGCCGGGGTCGCACCGGTGCCGGCGGCACCGTCGGTCGTGCTCGCCCCGCCGGCGGACGCGTCCGGGCCGGCGGCGAGCGGGACCGGGTCGAGGAGCGCGTTCGGCACCTGGTTGTCGCCGCTCGCGGTCGCCTCGTCGGGGGCCGCCGGGGTCGGCGTGCCGTACACGTGGCCGGTCTTCGGGTCGAGGTACACCGGGGTGGAGTTCGCGATCATCCCCAGCGCCTTGGCGTTGCGCGCCAGGTTCTGCGGCGAGTCGAGCACCCGCAGCTCCTCGGACAGCGACTGCTGCGTCCGGGAGAGCCCCGTCTGCTCGGCGCCGAGCGAGTCCAGCGTGTACGCCCCCTGGCTCAGCACCATGCTGATGCCGAGCTGCGCGAGGAGCAGCACACCGAGCGACACGACGCCGACCACCGCGTAGGCGATCTTCGGCCGTGCTCGGCGCTGCGCCCTGGACGGCGCGACCTCGACGAGCTCGGGTCGCTCCCGGCGCGGTGGGTGCGGGGCACGGGTCGGTGCGCCGACGGGGTCGACGAGTGCGAGGTTCGTGCTCATGTCACTTCCGGATCCGCTCGGCCGCGCGCAGGCGCACGGGGATGGCTCGGGGGTTGGCGGCGCGTTCGGCCTCGTCGGCCAGTTCCGCGCCCTTGACGACGAGGGAGTAGGTGGGAGCGTGCTCCGGCAGCTCGACGGGTAGTCCTGCCGGGGCGCTCGAGGTCGTGCGCTCGACCAGTGCCCGCTTCACGAGGCGGTCCTCGAGCGACTGGTACGACTCGACGACGATCCGACCACCGACCGCGATCACGTCGAGCGCGGCGGGGATCGCCCGCTCGAGCACGGCGAGCTCGGCGTTGACCTCGATGCGGAGCGCCTGGAACACGCGCTTGGCCGGGTGCCCCTGCCGCTGCACGGCCACGGGTGTCGCGTCGTGCAGCACCTGGACGAGGTCACCCGACATCGCGAACGGGCGCTCGGTGCGACGCTCGACGATCGCGCGGGCGTACCGGCCGGCGAGCTTCTCCTCGCCGTACCGCTGGAAGATCCGGCGCAGCTCGCCCTCGTCGTAGGTCGCGAGGACGTCGGCGGCGGTCTGCCCCTCGGTCCGGTCCATCCGCATGTCGAGCGGGGCGTCCTGGCTGTAGGCGAACCCGCGCTCGGCACGGTCGAGCTGCAGCGAGCTGACGCCGAGGTCGAACAGCACGCCGTCGACCTGACGGAACCCCTCGCCCTCGACCGCGTCGACGATCCCGTCGTACACGGTGTGGACGAGGCGCACGCGGTCGCCGAAGCGGGCGAGCCGCTCCCCCGCGATGCCGAGGGCGTCGGTGTCGCGGTCGAGCCCGATGAGCGTGAGCTCCGGGAACCGTTCGAGCAGCGCCTCGGAGTGTCCACCCATGCCGAGGGTCGCGTCGACGACGACCTTGCCCGGGCCGTCGAGGGCCGGGACGAACAGGTCGACGATGCGCTGGAGCATCACCGGCGTGTGCGGGAACTTCGGCTGGTCTTCGGCCATGTGCAGCCCCTGTGACCGTCTGGGCCACGCACCCGGATCCCCATCCATGCGACCTGACACCGGGGAAGGTGTGTCAGGGCACCACGGCTGGGAGTCCCGATCCGCGGATCAGAAGATCCCCGGGATCACCTCCTCGTCGTTGTCGGCGAAGCCCTCTTCGACCTCGGCGTAGTAGGCCTCCCACGCGGGGGTCGACCAGATCTCGGCACGGTCACCGCTGCCGATGACCGTGAGGTCCCGTTCGAGCCCCGCGTACTCACGGAGGTTCTGCGGGATCGTCACGCGGTTCTGCTTGTCCGGGGTCTCCGCGCTCGCTCCGGAGAGGAACAGGCGCATGTAGTCCCGGGTGCGCTTCGACGTCATCGGAGCCGTCCGGATCCGTTCGTGCAGTTGCTCGAACGTGTCCGCACTGAAGACGACGACGCAGCGCTCCTGCCCACGGGTCATCACGAGTCCGCCGGACAGTTCGTCCCGGAACTTGGCGGGGAGGATCACGCGACCCTTCTCGTCGAGCTTCGGGGCATGGGTACCGAGCAGCACGTCGGGGCCTCCCCTCCGCTCCACCGGACCGTCGTGATCCCCACTTTACTCCACTTCGCTCCCCGCGGAACGGTCGGCGCTCCCGAATCTGCCCCGATCCCCCGATCTGGGGTGGTCACCGGAGCTCGTAGCTCGCCTCTCTGCGCGGCACTTCCCCGGAAGCACGCGGGCGTGGAGCGGAGTGGAGGGGGTGGAGGGAAGTGGAGGACATTCGCAGGCTCGGGAGCAGCCGAGGGCGCGCCGGACGGGAGGCTCGGCGCACGACCGCCCCGCGCCTCCCGTCCGATGCGTGCTCACGCCCATCGCGCCCGTGGCGCACGTCGCGCCCCTCGCGAGATCGCGCCCCTCGCGCCGACGCGCCGTCGCGCGCGTCGCGCCGTCGCGCCCGTTCCTTCCCATCACACCCGCGATGGCAGGCGGAATCGGGCATACCTGATGGTTCCGTTCGACCCGGTACGCCCGGTTCCACCAGCTACCCCCGGTTCCGCCAGCTATGCCCGGTTCCACCCACTACGCCCGGTTCCACCCACTACGCCCGGTTCGACCAGGCACGCCCGGATTCGCCAGGGACAGCGGCAGGAGCATGGGGTGCGAGCGCGGGCACGGGCGCCACGGGCGCCACGGGCGCCACGGGCGCTCCGGGCGGACGGCGCGGAGCAGCGGCCACGAGCACGACCGCGACCCCGGACACGACGACGGGGCCGGTCCCGAAGGACCGGCCCCGTGGAGGCGTGTGGAGGGCGTGCGGTGCGGCTACTGCTGCCCCGGGTCGTTGCGCTTGTCCCAGCGCTCGTTCATGCGGTCCATGAAGGAGCCACCGGAGGAGGACGGGCGCGACGGCCGACCCGCGGACTGCCCCTTCGCCCGCGGCGCCTTCGCCCCGGACTTCGACATCCGCATCCCCGGGCGCAGTGCGTAGAGCACGCCGGCGAGCATCACCACGAAGCCCGGCAGCCCGAGCCACGGCTGCTTCACGACGAGCGCCACGATGACGATGGCGATCCCCACGAGGGCACCGAGCACACCGATCGTGATGGACGTGTAACTCGCACGTCCCTGGCGGCGCGTGACACGCGCCACGAAGTCGGAGTCGTTCTGGTAGAGGCTCCGCTCCATCTCTTCGAGGAGTCGCTGCTCTTGCTCCGAGAGTGGCATCTCGTTTCCCTCTTGTTCCTGGGGATGCTGTCTGACGACCGCTGGTGTGCCGCGCTGCCGCCGGGTTGTGGCATCGCTGAAGTGGACCGATTCTATGACTCGACCGCTCCACTAGGGTAGGAGTCGTGGCTGAGAGTACGCGATTAGTGGACCTCGTTTCGGCACGGGTCGGACGGGCACTCGACGAGCAGCGTGATCGGCTCCTCGCGATCAGCCCGGACCTCGCGCCGTTCGACCGGTACGCCCGTGACCTGCTGTCCGGCGGCAAGCGCTTCCGAGCGCTGTTCTGCTACTGGGGATGGCAGTCCGTGGCGGGCCGCTCGGGGTCCTTCGACCCCCTCGCCGAGGGCTCCCGCCAGACCACGGCCGAGGCCGTCGTCACGGTGGCCGCCGCGCTCGAGATCTTCCACGCCGCCGCCCTGGTGCACGACGACATCATGGACCGCTCGGACACCCGTCGTGGTCGTCCCGCCGCGCACCGGCGCTTCGAGTCCCTGCACGAGGAGTCCGGCTGGGTCGGCGACCGCTCGCTGTACGGCACGAACTCGGCGCTGCTGCTCGGGGACGTCCTGCTCTCGTTGAGCGACTCCGTCTTCGACGAGGGGCTCGCGCTCCTCGACCCGGCGCGCGCACGCATCGTCCGCCAGGAGTTCCACACGATGCGGCTCGACGTGACCGCGGGGCAGTACCTCGACGTGCACGAGGAGACCGCCTGGCCGACGATCGACGAGACCGAGCACCTGGTGCGGGCACAGCGGGTCATCGTCTTCAAGTCGGCGAAGTACTCGATCGAGGCACCCCTCGTCATCGGCGCCCTGGTCGCCGGCGCCTCGGAGGCGCAGCTCGAGGGCCTGCGGTCCTTCGGCCTGCCGCTCGGCGTCGCGTACCAGCTCCGCGACGACGTGCTCGGTGTGTTCGGCGACCCCGAGGTCACCGGCAAGCCCGCCGGCGACGACCTCCGCGAGGGCAAGCGCACCGTCCTCATCGCCTCGGCCCGCAAGGCGCTCCCGCCCGGCCCGAGGCAACTGCTCGACGAGCTGCTCGGCGACCCCGACCTCGACGAGGAGCAGGTGCAGATGCTGCGCGCCACGCTCACCGAGTCCGGGGCGGTCGCCGCCGTCGAGCGCTCGATCGACCGGCACGTGCAGCGCGCGAAGGCAGCGCTCGAGGCCGCGCCGTTGACGCCGTCGGCGCGCGACCAGCTGCTGTCGCTGGCCGACACGGTCAGCAGCCGCGTCGCCTAGACGCCGACCACGACGACGGACGGGAGGCCCGTGGCGACACCGCCACGGGCCTCCCGTCCGTCACCAGATCGTCCTCACCGGGGCGGCTCCTGCTGCGCGAGCCAGCCCGCCGGGACGGGTCTCCGGTCCAGGGCGCCGGGTCGGCTCCCGGGCTCAGAGCAGGGACTGTGCGACGCGGCGCACCTCGGCCTTGCGGCCGGCGCGCAGCGCGGCGATCGGCGAGGTGCGGAGTGCGGGCTCCTCGGAGAGCATCCAGCGGACCGCCTCGTCGTCGGAGAACCCGTTGTCACCGAGGACGATCAGCGTGCCGCGCAGCTCCGGCATCGGCTCGGAGCCGTCGAGGAACTCGCTCGGCACCCGCAGCACGCCGCCCACGCGGGCAGCCAGCAGCGTCTTCTGCTCGAACAGGCGGTGGATGCGCCCGGGGCTCACCCCGAGCAGGTCCACGAGGTCGGGCACCGTCAGCCAGCGCTCGGAGAGGGTCGTGTCGTCGGTGGGTCCATCACTCACCCGCCCCATGTTGCCAGAGCACCGGCCTGCGTCGTGCCGTCACGCTGATCACACGAGTCACACGCGCAACACGCGGCTCTCTGGTTGACTTGGGAATCACGCCATGTCAGCGTGGAGCCACCTGTGAGTACCCGCTCCCGCGCACGGCTCACCCAGGACAGGAGACAACCCGTGGACAACGCTGCAGACGACGCCGCCCGGCGCGCTCGATCCGCCCGGTTCGCCACCATGCCCATCGTCCTCGCGGGCACGATCGCCGTGACCGCCGGCCTCACCGGCCCGGTGGCGCACGCCGAGCCCCGGCACGACGACGCCGCGAAGAAGCGGCACGTGGACGAGGACCGGAACGTGGGCCAGCGCCCGGTGTTCGGCACCGCCGTCGCCCGCCCGTCGACCACCACCGTCACCACGGTCGCCGCGGTGTCGAAGGCCCCCACCACCTACACGGTGCGTCAGGGCGACACCGTCTCGGGCATCGCCGCGCGCTTCGGGCTCTCGGCGCAGGAGGTCCTGGTCCGCAACGGCCTCGGCTGGAACACGATCATCCACCCCGGGCAGACGCTGCACCTGTCCTCGACACCCGCCGCCCCCGCAGCAGCACCCGCGACGTCGAGCACGAGCGGCAGCTACCACGTGAAGTCGGGCGACACCGTGTCCGGCATCGCCGCCCGCGTCGGCGTGTCGACCTCGGCGATCCTCGCCGCGAACAACCTCTCGCAGCGCTCGCTGATCTACCCGGGCCAGACCCTGACCATCCCCCGCGCCGGGACGGCACCCGCCGCGAAGCCGGCGCCTGCCGTGAGCACCGCGCCGGCCGCACCTGCCCGGGCGTCGAGCGTGAAGATCGTCGCCGGCGACACCATCGGGGCGATCGCGGCGAAGCACGGGGTGTCGGTGAAGGCACTCCTCGCGGCGAACGGCCTCAGCTACACGAGCACGATCTACGCGGGGAAGACCCTCGTGCTGCCCGCTGCGACCTCGAAGCCGACGACCACGCCGACCGGGGGTGCCGTGACCACGGCCGTCGGCAGCGTCAACGGCGTCGAGCTGACCGGTGAGCAGCGGCGCAACGCGGCCACCATCGTCAGCGTCGGCCGGACCCTCGGCGTCCCCGACCGCGGCATCGTGATCGCCCTCGCAGCGGCTCTGCAGGAGTCGAGCCTGCGCAACCTGTCGCACGGCGACCGCGACTCCGTCGGCCTGTTCCAGCAGCGTCCGAGCCAGGGCTGGGGCACGTCGGCAGCACTGCAGGACCCGGCCACCGCCGCCGAACTGTTCTTCGTGGGCAACCCCGGCAAGACCCGCGGCCTGCTCGGCGTGCGTGGGTGGTCGTCGATGGCCCTGACCGACGCCGCCCAGGCGGTCCAGGTCTCCGCGTACCCGAACGAGTACGCGAAGTGGGAGCAGACCGCGCGCGCCCTGCTGGCCTCGCTCTGAGGTCCCGCCCGTCTGGTCGGCCGGACAGCCGACTCATCCTCGAGATCGAGATTGGGTCACGGTCGGTGCGTCAGGTCGGACCGTACCGGCAGCCCTTCGTAGAATGCCGCCGATGACCACGAACGCCGCAACGGACCCGATGATCGGTCGCATGATCGACCAGCGGTACCGCGTGCGCTCGCGCATCGCGCGCGGGGGCATGGCGACGGTGTACCTCGCCACCGACGTCCGGCTCGAGCGTCGCGTCGCGATCAAGATCATGCACGGGCACCTGGCCGACGACCAGGCCTTCCGTGAGCGCTTCATCCAGGAGGCCCGCTCGGCCGCCCGGCTCTCCCACCCGAACCTCGTCGGCGTGTACGACCAGGGTGCCGAGGACGACACGGCGTACATCGTCATGGAGTACATCCCGGGCATCACCCTGCGCGACCTGCTGCAGGAGCACCGGGCACTCACCCCGGAGCAGGCCACCGACATCCTGCGCGCCGTGCTCGCCGGCCTCGCGTCGGCGCACCGTGCCGGCATCGTGCACCGCGACCTCAAGCCCGAGAACGTCCTGCTCGCCGACGACGGGCGCATCAAGCTCGGCGACTTCGGCCTGGCGCGGGCGACCACGGCGAACACGGCCACCGGAGCAGCCCTGCTCGGCACGATCGCGTACCTGTCCCCCGAGCTCGTGACGCGCGGCGCCGCCGACTCGCGCAGCGACATCTACGCACTCGGCATCATGCTCTACGAGATGCTCACCGGCGAGCAGCCCTACAAGGGCGACCAGCCGATGCAGATCGCCTACCAGCACGCCAACGACACGGTCCCGGTGCCGAGCGCCGCGGAGCCGGGCGTCCCGCCGGAGCTCGACGACCTGGTCGCCTGGGCCACCGCCCGCGACCCCGCAGACCGTCCGCGCGACGCCCGCGAGATGCTCGACCACATGTCGGGCAACCAGCAGCGCGCGACCGGCCAGTACCGCACCGCGGTGCTGCGTCCGGAGAACGCCACCGCGATCCTGCCGGCCGGCAGCGCGTCGCCCTCCTCGGCCGATGCGTCCGGACGGTGGGACGGCCCCGAGCAGGACGACGCCACCCGGGTGATCGCCGACACGACGGGCGGTGCGCCCGCTGCTCCGGCCCGCCGCGGTGCGCCCGGCCCCCGACGCACGGGAGCCCAGCCCGGGACGCTCTCCCCGGCGGCGCAACGCCTCGCCGACAAGTCCGTCAAGCGTCGGAAGCGCGGGTGGATCCTGCTCGCGGTCGTCGTGGTCCTCGCGATCATCGCCGGCGTCGTCGGCTGGGCCCTCGGTCCGGGGCCCTGGGGCAACGTCCGCATCCCCGAGGTCGCCGGGAAGTCCGTGGCACAGGCCCGGCAGCTGCTCCAGGCACAGGGGCTCCAGCCCACCGCCGAGACCGACAGCCGGTACGACGCCGTCGTGGCGAAGGGGCAGGTGTCGACGACCAAGCCGGCGGCCGAACGCGAGGTCCGCAAGGGCACCCCGGTGCGGATCGTCGTGTCGGACGGCCCGCGGATGATCGCCCTGCCCGCGATCGTCGGGCAACCGCTGTCGACCGTGACGGCCGCACTGGACGACGACTTCCAGCTGCAGGACGACCAGTACGAGTTCTCGGCCGACGCTCCGGAGGACACCGTGATCGCGGCGAAGGGCCTGGGCACCGACGGGCAGACGGTCGACCTGTCCTCCGTCGGCGAGTACGCCGAACGCGGGCCGGTCACGCTCACGGTCTCGCTCGGCGCCGTCCCGGACGTCACGGGCAAGACCCTCGACGGCGCGACCGCCGCGCTCGACGCCGTCGGTCTGGTCGTCGGGGCGCAGCAGGAGCGCTACAGCGACGACGTGCCGAAGGGGCAGGTCATCTCGTCCAGCGTCGAGGACTCCCCCGCCGTGCAGGGCTCTGCCGTCGACCTCGTGCTCTCGAAGGGCCCGACGCCGATCACGCTGCCCGACGTCGCCGGCAAGACCATCGACGAGGCGACCTCCACGCTCGAGAACCTCGGCCTCGACGTGAAGGTGCCCGACTGCACGAACGTGCTCTGCCGCTTCTACGACTGGAAGTCGGCGCTCCCGGTCACCGCGACGGACCCGGTCCAGGGTTCCACGGTGTACCGCGGCGACACGATCACGCTCTCCTACGAGCAGTAGCCGCCAGGCGGCCGCTCGGCTGCTCGACTGCTCGCCGGTTCCGGTCGCACGACGTGCCGTCGGCGGTCGCTGCGGTCGCACGACGTGCCGTCCGCGCGGAACGTGAGCGGCAGGTCGTACGACCGGAACCGGGCAGGACGGGCGACCGGGGCCGGGCAGGACGGGCGGGCGACGAGCGGACGGACGGGAGGCGCGGTGCCGGCTGGCACCGCGCCTCCCGTCCGGCGTGCGGTCGCGACTACGGCCGCTGGTAGGGGTGGGCGCTCAGCTCCTCCGCCACCAGGAAGGCGAGCTCGAGCGACTGCATGTGGTTGAGCCGCGGGTCGCACAGCGACTCGTAGCGCGTCGCCAGGGTCGCCTCGTCGATCTGCTCGGAGCCGCCCAGGCACTCGGTGACGTCGTCACCGGTGAGCTCGACGTGCATGCCGCCCGGGTAGGTGCCGACCTGGCGGTGCGCCTCGAAGAAGCCGAGGACCTCGTCCACGACGTCGTCGAAGCGACGGGTCTTGTAGCCCGTCGGGGTCGTCAGGCCGTTGCCGTGCATCGGGTCGGTCACCCAGAGCGGGTTCGCGTCCATGCCCTTGATCGCCTCGAGCAGCTTCGGCAGCTCGTCGCGGATCCTGCCCGCACCCATCCGGGTGATGAACGTCAGACGACCGGGCTCGCGCTCCGGGTCGAGCGTGTCGACCAGGGCCTTCATGTCGTCCACGGTCGTCGTCGGGCCGAGCTTCACACCGATCGGGTTCCGCACGCGGGACAGGAAGTCGACGTGGGCGCCGTCGAGGTCGCGGGTCCGCTCGCCGATCCAGATGAAGTGGCCGGAGGTGTCGTAGGCGAGACCGGAGCGCGAGTCGATGCGGGTCATCGGCCGCTCGTAGTCCATGAGGAGCCCCTCGTGCGAGGCGTAGAACTCGGTGTGCTTCAGCGCCTCGAAGTCGGCTCCGCAGGCGTCCATGAAGCGGATCGCGCGGTCGATCTCCTTCGCGAGGTGCTCGTAGCGGGCGTTCGCCGGGTTCGACGCGAAGCCCTTGTTCCACGAGTGCACCTGCCGCAGGTCGGCGAACCCGCCCTGCGTGAAGGCACGGACCAGGTTCAGCGTCGACGCGGCCGTGTGGTAGCCCTGCACCAGGCGGCGGGGGTCGGCCTGGCGGCTCTCCGGGGTGAAGTCGTAGCCGTTCACGATGTCGCCGCGGTACGCCGGCAGCGTCACGTCGCCGCGCGTCTCGAAGTCGCTCGACCGCGGCTTGGCGAACTGCCCCGCCATGCGTCCCATCTTGATCACCGGTGTCGAGGCACCGTAGGTGAGCACGACGGCCATCTGGAGGATGGTCTTCACACGGTCACGGATCGAGTCCGCCGTGGCTCCGGCGAAGGTCTCGGCGCAGTCGCCGCCCTGCAGCAGGAACGCCCTGCCCTGCGCCGCTGCGGCGAGCCGGTCACGGAGCTTGTCGACCTCGCCCGCGAAGACGAGCGGCGGCAGCGTCGCGATCTCGGCGGACGCCGCCTCGGCCGCGGCGCGGTCGGGCCAGGTCGGCTGCTGCTTGATCGGCAGGGTGCGCCAGTGGTCGAGACCCTCGATCACGTCCGGATCCTGCAGGGCGACGACGTCGGTCGACTCGATCAAGGCGGTACCTCGGTGTTCTGGGTCGGGCGGGAGCGGGAGGCCTGCGCGCAGGCCGGTCCGGCCGGGGCCGGAGTGCTCAGATCCTACCGTCCGCGCCCGACCCGCCGCTCCCGCGTGACGCGGGGGCGACGACGGCGGTCGCCCGTCAGGCGGTCGGCGTGCGGCGGTCCTTCATGACCTGCTCACGAGCGCTGCTGGCACGCTCCTTGACGCTCGTCGCGTAGACGTCGACGTACTCCTGGCGGCTCAGTCCGGCGAGTTCGTGCATGACCTCGTCGGTGACGCTGCGCAGGATGAACCGGTCGGTCTCGAAGCCCTCGAAGCGCGAGAAGTCGAGCGGCCTGCCGAAGACGACGCCGACGCGCTTGAACTTGGGGAACTTCTGGCCGATCTGCTGCACCTCGCGCGTGCCGACCATCGCGACCGGCACGACGGTCACCCGGCCCTCGAGGATCATCCGGGCGATGCCGGTGCGGCCGCGGTAGAGCTTGCCGTCCGGGCTGCGGGTGCCCTCGGGGTAGATGCCGAGCTGCTCGCCGCGTGCCAGGACCTGGAGCCCGGTGTGGAGCGACGCCTCGGACGCCTTGCCGCCGGAGCGGTCGATGGGCAGCTGCCCGATGGCGTTGAAGAAGGTCTTCGTCGCCCAGCCCTTGAGGCCCCGACCGGTGAAGTAGTCGCTCTTCGCCAGGAAGGAGATCCGCCGGTCGAGCACCGCCGGCAGGATCACCGAGTCGATGAACGAGATGTGGTTCGACGCGAAGATCACCGGGCCCTTCGCGGGCACGTGCTCACGGCCGACGACCCAGGGTCGGAAGAGCGTCAGGATGAGCGGGCCGAGCAGGAAGTTCTTGAGCAGCCAGTAGGTCATCGTCGACTCCAGTTCGGGACGCGCGTACCGTCGGGGTGACCCTACGCCGTGCGGGCGTGGATGCGGGCGAGGTCGGCCGCGCCGACGACGCCGGCGTCGTTCACGAGCTCGGCGATCACGAAGTCGGGCTCCGGGTGGTACCCGCGCGCCGGCAGGTTGTTGAGGTAGGCCTGCTTGATCGGCTCGAGCAGACGGTCGCCGGCGCTCGCGACACCGCCGCCGAAGACGAACAGCTGCGGGTCGAGCACCGCGGACAGCGACGCGCAGGCCTCGCCGAGGTGGCGACCGAGGCGACGGAGCGCGGCGAGGGCACCCGGGTCGTCGGCCAGGATCAGGTCGCCGACGATCGCGCCGTCGAGCTGCCCGCCGTTCTGCTCGCGCGCGTCGGCGAGTGCCGAACCGATGCCGCCGGCGTCGGCGACGTCGTTCGCCATTCGCTGCAGGGCACGGCCGGAGCCGTACTGCTCGATGCAGCCGCGGGCGCCGCAGCCGCAGGGCAGGCCGTTCGGGACGATCCGCAGGTGACCGATCTCGCCGCCGGTGCCGAAGCCGCCGCGGAAGAGCCGGTCCTCGGTCACGATCGCGCCACCGACACCGGTCCCGATCGTGAGCATCGTCATGTCGGACACGAGGCGACCGGCACCGAAGCGGAACTCCGCCCAGCCGGCGGCGTTCGCGTCGTTGTCGACGGTGATGTGCAGGTCGCCGAGGCGCTCCTGGAGCTTCTGCCGGAGGGGCTCGTTCCGCCAGCGGATGTTCGGCGTGTAGTAGACGATCGACTGCGACGCGTCGATGAAGCCCGGTGCCGCGACACCGACCGCTCCCACGTCGTGGGCGGCTCGCAGACGGGTGACCATCGTCACGACGTCGTCGAGCATGGCGTCCGGGTCCGCCGCGTTGGTGGCGACGCGGTCCTCGGCGAGGATCTCGCCGAGCTCCGAGACGACCGCTCCCGCGATCTTGGTGCCCCCGATGTCGATTCCGATGGCATGCACGAGGGTCGAGCCTACCGTCTCCGCGTGGCGACGCCGAACGCCGGCAACGCGACCGAGGTGGGCGCCGGGCACCGCTTGCCCGCACGGAGCCGGCCGACGACGCCCGACGGCTGACGAGGTGCTGCGAACCGCACCGGAGCCCGTCCGTCCGGTGCCGCTCCGCCCGTATGCTGGCGGTGACGTCTCATCGTCGAGGCGTCCTCGTATCGCACCGGCCGACAAGGGAGTCAACCGTGAACGATCAGCGGCAGCCCGCACCCAACTCCGCACCCGACCACGGCTCCGCCGCCCGACTGCTCTCCGACCGGGCGCGTCGGACGCCCGACCGGCCGATCCTCGCCCAGCGGCACGGCGACACCTGGACGACCGTCAGCGCCGCGGACACCCTCGCGCGCGTCCGCGGGATCGCGAAGGGCTTCGTCGCCGCCGGGCTCGAACCGGGTGCGCACGTCGCGATCCTGTCCCGCACCCGGATGGAGTGGACGCTCGTCGACTTCGCCGTCTGGACCGCGGGGCTCGTGTCCGTGCCGGTCTACGAGACGAGCTCCCCCGACCAGGTGCGCTGGATCCTCTCCGACTCGGAGACCGTGGCGATCGTGGTCGAGCAGGAGGAGCACGCACGCCGGGTGGCGTCGATCGCCCCCGACCTGCCGCACCTCGGACCGCACTGGACGATCGACGGCGGCGGTCTCGACGACCTGGTCCGCCTCGGCGAGACGGTCACCGACGCCGAGCTCGACGCCCGCACGGCGGACGTGCACGGGCACGACGACGCGACGATCATCTACACGTCGGGCACCACCGGACGCCCGAAGGGGTGCGTCCTGCGGCACGACAACTTCACCGGGACGGTCGAGGGCGCCACCGAGGCGATGCCCGAGGTCGTCGCCGACGGGTCCTCCACGCTGCTGTTCATCCCGATGGCCCACGTCTTCGCCCGCTTCATCGCGGTGATGTCGATCTCGACCGGGGTGCTCGTCGGCCACGAGCCGGACACCCGCGACCTCATGCGGGCCGTGTCGACGTTCAAGCCGACCTTCCTGCTGGCGGTGCCCCGCGTCTTCGAGAAGATCTACAACTCGGCCGAGCAGAAGGCCGACCTCGGCGGCAAGGGTCGGATCTTCCGTGCCGCGGCCGACGTCGCGGTCGCGCACTCCGAGGCGGTGGCCGCGGGACGGGTGCCCCTCGGCCTGAAGCTGCGGTTCGCGCTGTTCGACAAGCTGGTCTACGCCAAGCTGCGCGACGCGATCGGTGGACGCGTGCAGTACGCGATCAGCGGCTCCGCTCCGCTCTCCCCCCGCTTGTCGCACTTCTTCCGCTCGATCGGCGTGCACATCCTCGAGGGCTACGGCCTGACCGAGACGACCGCGCCCGCGACCGTGAACCGGGCGCGCGAGCTCCGCATCGGCACGGTCGGTCGAGCACTCCCGGGCGTCGAGGTGCGGATCGCCGACGACGGCGAGATCCTGATCCGCGGCGTCGACGTGTTCGACCGCTACTGGCACAACGACGAGGCGACCGCGAAGGCCTTCAGCGACGGCTGGTTCCGCACGGGCGACCTCGGGCGGCTCGACGCCGACGGGGTGCTCACGGTGACCGGTCGGGCGAAGGAGCTCATCGTCACCGCGAGCGGCAAGAACGTCGCGCCGGCACCGCTCGAGGACGGCATCCGCGAGCACCCGCTGGTCGGGCAGGTGGTGGTCGTCGGCGAGGGCAAGCCCTTCGTCGCCGCGCTCGTCACGCTCGACCGGGAGATGCTCCCCGGGTGGTGCGAGGCCCGCGGCATCACCCCCGCGCTCACGCCGCGCGAGGCGGCCTACGACGAGCGCGTGCACGTCGCCGTGCAGGAGGCCGTGGACACCGCGAACCAGCGGGTGTCCCGGGCCGAGTCCGTGCGGTCCTTCACCATCGTCGACACCGAGCTGACGGAGGCCTCCGGCCACCTCACCCCGAAGCTGACGATCAAGCGCGCCGTCGTGCTGCGGGACTTCGCCGCGGACGTCGAGCACATCTACTCGGGGTCGAAGGTCCAGACCACGGCCACCCCCGTGGTCGCGTCCCGACGACGGGGCCGCGCGTAGGGACGACGGACGGGAGGCCCGGTGCCGGTCCGACGGACCGACACCGGGCCTCCCGTGTGTCGTCTGCGCGCGGGGCGCGACCCGTCGCCGGGTCGCGGACGCGCTTCCGGATCAGGCCTCCGGGGCCTGCACCTCCGGCGCGTCGAGGACGGCGACCGACGACGTCGTCGGCGCGGGGTCGGGGCGGCGGTTGGTGCGGGTGCGGTGCGAGCTGAGCTCGTCGTTCTGAACGGTCATGCTGGGTGTCCTGAGGGTGTGGGAGCCGTGTCGGTGGGAAGCCGACGCGGACACGGTACCTCGCGACCGGGACGTTCGGACAATCCCGCGAAGGGGTGTCACGCCCTGGTCGCCGGAAGCGGCCCGTCCGCGTGCGCCGTCGGTCGCGGGAGCGGCCGGGGCGCGGTCGCCCGCGTGCTCGGGACGCGGTCAGTGGAACCAGGACTGGGCGCGGACGTCACGCAGTGCGGCGCGACGGACCTCCGGGGCGAGGGTCATCACGTAGACGGTGCCGTCGAGGTGGTCGACCTCGTGCTGCAGCGCCTCCGCCATCAGCCCGGTGCCCTCGAGGACGACCTCGGCGCCGTCGACGTCGACGCCGCGGACCCTGGCCCACGGGTGGCGTGGGGTCGGGTAGGAGAGCCCGGGGACGGACAGGCAGCCCTCGTCCATGAGCTCGACCTCGCCGCGCACCTCGACGACCTCGGGGTTGAGCACGTACCCGACCTCGCCGTCGACGTTGTACGAGAACGCGCGCAGGCCGACACCGATCTGCGGAGCGGCCACGCCGGCACGACCGGGCTCGCGCACGGTGTCCAGGAGGTCCTGCACGAGGTCGCGCACGCCCGGCGAACCGAGGGCGTCCGGTGCGATCGGGTCCGCGGGGGAACGGAGGACGGGGTCGCCGAACAGGCGGATGGGACGGACGGTCACGTTACTGCAGCACCACCAGGAGGTCGCCGGCGTCCACCTGCTGGGTCACCGGGATCGCGAGACGGCCGACGGTGCCCGACACGGGCGCCGTGATGGCCGCTTCCATCTTCATCGCCTCGATGCTCGCCACGGGCTGACCAGCCCGGACGACGTCACCGACGGCGACCTTGAGCGTCACCACACCGGAGAACGGTGCGGCGACGTGCTTCGGGTCGGACGGGTCCGCCTGCTCGGCGACCTTCGTCGCGACCTCGACCGAGCGGTCACGGACGGCGACCGGGCGGAGCTGCCCGTTCAGCGTCGTCATGACCGTGCGCACGCCCCGCTCGTCGACCTCGCCGATCGCCTCGAGCCCGACGAGCAGCTCCACGCCGCGCCCGAGCGGCACGACGTGCTCCTGCCCGGGACGCAGACCGTAGAGGTAGTCGAGGGTCGGCAGCACCGAGAGGTCGCCGTACTGCTCCCGCACCGCGGCGAACTGCCGGGTCGGCTGCGGGAAGAGCAGTCGGTTGAGGGCCTGCTGCCGCTCGGGTCCGGCGGTCGCGAGCGCGGCGCGCTCCGCCTCCGGCACGGGGGTCGTCCCGACGTTCACCTCGCGGCCCTCGAGCACCTTCGACCGGAACGGCTCCGGCCACCCGCCGGGCAGGTCGCCGAGCTCGCCGGCCATGAAGCCGATCACCGAGTCGGGGATGTCGTACTGCTGCGGGTTCTGCTCGAAGTCGTCGGGGTCGGCGCCGACCGCAGCCAGCTGCAGCGCCAGGTCGCCGACGACCTTCGAGGACGGCGTGACCTTGGTCGGGCGGCCGAGGATGCGGTTCGCCGCGGCGTACCAGTCCTCGACCTGCTCGAAGCGGTCGCCGAGTCCCAGGGCGATGGCCTGCTGCCGGAGGTTCGACAACTGCCCGCCGGGGATCTCGTGCTGGTACACGCGGCCGGTCGGACCGGGCAGGCCGGACTCGAACGGGGCGTACGCGCGACGGACCGCCTCCCAGTAGGGCTCGAGCGCGCCGACCGCGGCCAGGTCGAGGCCGGTGTCGCGCTCGGTGTGCGCCAGCGCCGCCACGAGCGCGGACATGCTCGGCTGGCTCGTCGTCCCGGCCATCGGCGCCGCCGCGACGTCGACCGCGTCGGCGCCGGCCCGGCTGGCCGCCAGGAGCGTCGCGAGCTGCCCGCCGGCGGTGTCGTGCGTGTGCACGTGCACGGGCTGGTCGAACCGCTCGCGCAGCGCGCCCACGAGCCGCTCGGCCGCTCCCGCGCGGAGCAGACCGGCCATGTCCTTGATGCCGATGACGTGCGCGCCGGCCTCCACCATCTGCTCGGCGAGCCGCAGGTAGTAGTCGAGCGTGTAGAGGTCCTCTGCCGGGTCGAGGAGGTCGCCGGAGTAGCAGAGCGCCGCCTCGGCGACGGCCGTGCCGGTCGCGAGCACGGCCTCCAGGGCGGGACGCAGCTGGCTGACGTCGTTCAGCGCGTCGAACACACGGAAGACGTCGACGCCGCTCGCGGCGGCCTCGGCGACGAAGGCGTCGGTGACCTCGGTCGGGTACGGGGTGTAGCCGACCGTGTTGCGCCCGCGCAGCAGCATCTGCACCGGGATGTTCGGGATCGCCCCGCGGAGTGCCGCCAGGCGCTCCCACGGGTCCTCGCCGAGGAAGCGCAGGGCGACGTCGTAGGTCGCTCCGCCCCAGGCCTCGACGCTCAGCAGCTGCGGGGTGAGCCGGGCCACGTGCGGCGCCACGGCGACCAGGTCCTTCGTCCGGACGCGCGTGGCGAGCAGCGACTGGTGGGCGTCACGCATCGTCGTCTCGGTGACCGCGAGCGCGGTCTGGGCGCGGAGCCGTCGCGCCCACTCGGCGGGGCCGACCTGCAGCAGCAGGTCGCGCTGCCCGGACGGCGGCGCGGCGGACAGGTCGACGGCCGGGAGCTTCTCGACCGGTTCGACGGTCTGCGGGCGACGCTCGCCGTTCGGCTTGTTCACCGTCACGTCGGCGAGCCACCCGAGCACCTTCGTGCCGCGGTCCTTCGACACGTGGCCGCCGAAGAGCTGCGGGCGCTCCTCGATGAACTGCGTCGAGACGTCACCACGGGCGAAGTCCGGGTCGTCGAGCACGGCCTGCAGGAACGGGATGTTCGTGCTCACGCCGCGGATGCGGAACTCGGCCAGGGCACGCTTCGCCCGGGCGACGGCCGCCGGGAAGTCCCGCCCACGGCAGGTCATCTTCGCGAGCATCGAGTCGAAGTGCGGGCTGATCTGCGCACCCGTCGCGACCGTGCCGCCGTCGAGCCGGACCCCCGCGCCACCCGGGCTGCGGTAGGTCGTGATGCGTCCGGTGTCCGGACGGAAGCCCTGCGTCGGGTCCTCGGTCGTGATGCGGGTCTGCAGCGCCGCACCGTGCACGGCGACGGTGTCCTGCGCGAGCCCGAGGTCGGCGAGGGTCTCCCCCGCGGCGATGCGCATCTGCGACTGCACGAGGTCGACGTCCGTCACCTCCTCCGTCACGGTGTGCTCGACCTGGATGCGCGGGTTCATCTCGATGAAGACGTGCTGACCGGCACGCTCGCCCTCGGTGTCGAGGAGGAACTCGACGGTGCCGGCGTTGACGTAGCCGATCGACCGGGCGAAGGCGACGGCGTCACGGTGGAGCGCGGCGGCGATCGCCGGATCGAGGTCGGGCGCCGGTGCGATCTCCACCACCTTCTGGTGGCGGCGCTGCACCGAGCAGTCGCGCTCGAAGAGGTGGATCGTGCCGTCGTCCGTGCCCGTGGCGTCCGCGAGGATCTGCACCTCGATGTGCCGCGGACGCAGGACGGCCTGCTCGAGGAACATCGTCGGGTCGCCGAACGCGCTGTCGGCCTCGCGCATCGCGGCCTCGAGCGCCTCGCGGAGCTCGGCCTTCGTCTCCACGCGGCGCATCCCGCGCCCACCGCCGCCGGCGACCGCCTTCGCGAAGACCGGGAACCCGACGGCGTCGGCGCCCGCGAGCAACTCGTCGACGTCGCGGCTCGGCGGGGTGCTCGCGAGGACCGGGACACCGGCGGCGATCGCGTGCTCCTTCGCGGTGACCTTGTTGCCGGCCATCTCGAGGACGTGCTCGCCCGGCCCGATGAACGTGATCCCCGCAGCGGCGGCAGCGGCGGCCAGCTCCGGGTTCTCGGAGAGGAAGCCGTACCCCGGGTAGATCGCGTCGGCACCCGACTCGCGGGCGACACGGATGATCTCGGAGACGTCCAGGTAGGCGCGGACCGGGTGCCCCGGCTCGCCGATCACGTAGGCCTCGTCGGCCTTCAGCCGGTGCAGGGATCCGCGGTCCTCGTACGGGTAGACGGCCACCGTCCGGGCCCCCAGCTCGTACGCGGCACGGAACGCGCGTATGGCGATCTCGCCACGGTTCGCCACGAGGATCTTGCTGAACACGACGTCCCTTTCAGCCCGGGTTGAGGTGTCACAACCTTACTGGCGGTAACGTGGCTCACCGTGCATGTACTCAGCGTGAGCTCCCTCAAGGGTGGTGTCGGCAAGACGACGGTGACGCTCGGCCTGACATCGGCCGCGTTCGCCAAGGGACTGCGCACGCTGGTGGTGGACCTCGACCCGCAGTCCGACGTCTCGACCGGCCTCGACATCGACATCTCCGGCCACCTCAACGTCGCCGACGTCCTCGAGAACCCGAAGGAGAAGATCGTCCGCCAGGCGATCGCCCCGTCCGGGTGGACGAAGGGCTCGCAGGGCAAGGTCGACGTGCTCGTCGGGTCGCCGTCCGCCATCAACTTCGACGGTCCCCACCCCTCCATCCGGGACATCTGGAAGCTGGAGGAGGCACTGGCGAACGTCGAGCAGGACTACGAGCTGGTCCTCATCGACTGCGCCCCGTCGCTCAACGCCCTGACCCGCACCGCCTGGGCTGCCTCGGACCGCGTGACCGTGGTCACCGAGCCGGGCCTGTTCTCCGTCGCCGCCGCGGACCGCGCGCTCCGTGCGATCGAGGAGATCCGCCGTGGGCTCTCCCCCCGCCTGCAGCCGCTCGGCATCATCGTGAACCGGGCGCGCGTGCAGTCGCTCGAGCACCAGTTCCGCATCAAGGAACTCCGGGACATGTTCGGCCCGCTCGTGCTCTCGCCGCAGCTGCCCGAGCGCACGTCGCTGCAGCAGGCGCAGGGCGCGGCGAAGCCCCTGCACGTGTGGCCCGGCGAGTCGGCGCAGGAGATGGCGAAGAACTTCGACCAGCTGCTCGAGCGCATCATGCGCACGGGCAAGATCGGTCCGTACGCCGAGGGCGGCGCCGCCTAGGCGCTGCCGCCTCTCCGGGCCGGCTTCCTCCCCCGGACCGGCTTCGCGCTCGGCTGACCGTCGAGCGCGCAACATCTGTCACGCTCGCCGTCCCCGGACCGGCTTCGCGCTGGGCCGGCCGTCGAGCGCGCAACATCTGTCACGGTCGAGGTCCCCGGACGACGGATCCCGCCCGCGCCGTGACGACCCGGCGGCATGTCGTGCTCGCTCGGATCGGCGCGCACTGAAGCCGATGCGCACCGAGGCGAGCCCTCGACCGTTCGGGCCCGTCATCCGCTGAACGGCCGAGATGTCGCACGCTCGACTCGATGCAGTCGTCGACGGTCCTGGTCGCACGACATGCCGTCCGCACGGGAGCTGAGCGGCAAGTCGTCCGACCGAGACGGACACTCGCGGCAGTTCGCGCGACCGGAACCACCCGCCCGGGGGCCGGGGCCCGGGCTCGGGGCTCGCGTCCCGGGGGCCGGGGCTCGGGGTCGGGGCTCGCGTCCCGGGGGTCGGGGCTCGGGTCTCAGCAGCCGAAGGTCGGTGCTCGAACGCCGAGTGGGCAGGACACGCGGGTCGTCGGCCGCCGGGCGGGGTCTGCCGAGTGCCGAGTGGGCACGACACGCCGCTGGTGGGACGCCGAGTGGGTCCGGGACGTCGTCGGACGGCGCGAGCGTGACAGATCTGGCCCGGTCGAGGGCACCGACGACGCACCGACGACTCACCGGACGAGCCGGACGAGCGGGAGGGCGAGGAGCGGCTAGGACGCGCGGTTCGCCCGGCGGGCGGCGAGCTCGTCGGCGGGGTCCGCAGCGGGGGTGGCGTCGAGCTCGACCAGGGAGCTCTCGACCTCGCGCAGGACCTTGCCGACCGCGATGCCGAACACGCCCTGGCCGCGGGACACCAGGTCGATGACCTCGTCGTCCGAGGTGCACAGGTAGACCGACGCCCCGTCGGACATCAGCGTCGTCTGGGCGAGGTCGGACACGCCGGACTCGCGGAGCTGGTTCACGGCGGTGCGGATCTGCTGCAGCGAGATCCCGGTGTCGAGGAGTCGCTTGACGAGCTTGAGCACCAGGATGTCCCGGAAGCCGTAGAGCCGCTGCGACCCCGACCCGGCAGCGCCGCGGATGGTCGGCTGCACGAGCTCGGTGCGGGCCCAGTAGTCGAGCTGTCGGTACGAGATGCCGGCCGCGCGTGCGGCGACGGTGCCGCGGTAGCCGTTCTGCTCGTCGTGCTCGGGGAGGCCGTCGGTGAAGAGCAGGCCGAGGTCGTACCGAGTCATCTCGGACTCGGTACCGGGGGTGTCAGTCCCACTCATGTGCATGCCTTCCACGACGTTCGAGCTCCCACCAGAAGGTTCAACGACGGGTTGAGAGTTGTTCCGAGGTCCACGGTAGCGACTCGGACACGGTCTGCCCGGCACATCCGCACCGGCGCGTCCGGCGTGTCGAGGATACGCCCCGACCACCGACGGTCGACAGGGCGCAGCCCCGGTCCGGACACCGACCGGTCGCCGGTCATGCGTCGAGTCGGCCGATCGCCGTGCGGATCAGGTTCGACCGGACGACCTCGAGCTGCCCGGCGATCTCGCGCGCGAGCTCCGTCGCCTTGGCCCGCGAGGTGGCGTCACCCCGACGGGACACCGGCATGAGGGCCGACTCGATCAGGCCGACCTCGCGCTCGACGACACCGCGCATGGTGCGCAGGTGCCGCGGCTCGATGCCGGTGCGCTGCAGTTCAACGAGGGCCTTGAGCACCGCCACGGCGTCGTCGCCGTAGGTGTCGGCTGCGGGCAGCAACGACGCCGAGACCGCGTCGGTCAGCAGCATCGGCGAGGCACCTGCAGCGCGGACGGTCTCGTCCCGCGTGTACCGACGCTCGCGGCCGAGGATCGACGGCCTCGGGGCGTCACCGCCGCCGGGCAGGACGGGCTCGCGCCCCGCGTCGAGATCGGCGAGGTAGTCCTTGATGACCTTGAGCGGCAGGTAGTGGTCACGCTGCAGACCGAGCACGATCCGGAGCCGCTCGACGTCGGCCGCCGAGAACTTCCGGTACCCGCTGGCGGTGCGGATCGGCGTGACGAGCTCGCGTTCCTCGAGGAAGCGGAGCTTCGAGCTCGACAGGTCGGGGAAGTCGGGCTTCAACCGGGCGATGACCTGCCCGATGGTGAGCAGGTCCGGTACCGCAGCACCGGCCCGGGCTGCGGCGGACCGCGCAGCCACTACGCGGTCGCCAGGCGCGCCAGGTCGACCCGGGATGCGTAGAACGTGAGGCGGAACTTGCCGACCTGCACCTCGGCACCGTCGGTGAGGAGTGCCTCGTCGATGCGTACGCCGTCGAAGTAGGTGCCGTTCAGCGACCCGTTGTCCTTGACGCTGAAGGCCGTGCCGTGGCGGAGGAACTGCGCGTGCTTCCGCGACACCGTGACGTCGTCGAGGAAGATGTCGGCAGCGGGGTGCCGACCGGCCGTCGTGACGTCGGAGTCGAGGAGGAACCGCGCGCCGACGTTCGGACCACGCCGGACCACCAGCAACGCCGAACCCGAGGGCAGGGCGTTGATCGCCTCGCGCTCCTCGGTCGAGACACCGGACTCGGCCGTCAGGGCCGCTCCCATGTCCATGCTGAAGGTCAGGGTCGTGTCGACCAGCCGCTGTTCCGGAGTCTTCTGACCACCCGGCTGCGGGACCACTGGCTCTGGCATCGTGGACCTCCTCCTCTTGGCGCACCAGCGTATCGGAAACGGGTGACCTCGCGGGAGCCCCGAACGGGGCTGGGGAGAACTCAGGAGCACGCGCACAGCGAACACACCGCCGTGACCCAGCCGACGGACGGGAGGCACGGGGCGGACCCGCACCGTGCCTCCAGGCCGGACCGGATCACGGGGTGCGTCGTCACGGTGCCGGCGTCGCCGTCGCGGTGGCGGTCGGCGCCGGCTCGCCCGAGGCGAGCCCGTCGAGGATCCGACGCACCTCGGCATCCTTCAGACGGACCCAGGGCGACCCGTCCGGGTCGCTCGTGGACGCCTCGGGGCTGTCGCCGGTGTTCCACCACTTCGACTGGTACGGGATGCCGTGGAACAGGACGCGGGCGCCCGTGTCGTACTGCTTCGTCCCCGACCACGCGGCGTAGGTCCCGTCGGGCAGGGTCAGCGGTTCCACGGGCTTCTCCCCCGGCAGGACCGGGCCGATGATCTGCCACGGCGTCTCGTACGCGCTGAGCACCGGATCGTCCGGCAGGTCGCCCGACGTCCACCACTTCGCCTCGTAGACGTTGCGGTGCCACACCACCTTCGTGCCCTCGAGGTAGGACGCGTCCTGGTCCCAGACCGGGTAGGGACTGGTCTTCGGGTCGTCGGTGGGCTGCTCGGTGGCGGAGGGCTCGGCCTCCGTGACGTCGGAGGCCGCCGCGACGATCCCGCCGCCGAACCCCTTGCCGAGCACGTCGGCGAAGAGCAGTCCGTCCTGGTCGACGCCGGAGCACGAGTTCGAGACGGTCGACAGGTTCACGTAGTTCGACCCACACGTGGTGTCACGGTTGAGCGACCACATCGACATGCGCCCCAGCCCGCGGTCGCGCGCCCAGGCGTTGAGCTTCCGGGCATCGCTGAGCGAGAACACCTCGTCACGGACGTCGTTCTGCCCGATCATGGGCGTCGCCCCGACCTTGTGCCAGAGGGTGCCGTCACCGAGGGGCGTGCCCGCGCGCTGGTACAGGACACCGAGCTGTCGCTGGACCTCCTGCAGCGCCTGCACCGATGCCGAGTACATGCTCTGGCTCGACCCCTTGGCCTCGCCGTAGTCCATCGTCATCGCGTTCACCCCGGCGAGGTCCACGCCGGCGGCGAGGAACTGTGCGACCGCGGTGGTCCCGTCGGACGTCAGCCCCGAGGGCGCGGCCGGCAGGGTGAGCCACACCGCGAGCGGGTGACCGGCGGCCCGGCGCTCGTCCTGGAGCGCCGCCACCGCCTTCGCACGCCGCTCCCCCGCAGCGCGGTTCGTGAGGTCGTCGCCCTCGACGTCGAAGTCGACGGTCGACAGGTCGTAGCGCTGCACGACCTGCCGGTAGGCACCCAGCAGGGCGGACGCCTTCGTGCAGGTGGTGGCGAGCTCGTCGTTCGCCAGGCCGCCGAACGACACCCCGACCTCGCCGTGCTGCTGCTGCAGACGGGCGACACGGCGGTCGAGGTCGAGCTGGTCCGCCGCACCCTGCAGCGAGTAGTACGAGCCCCAGGTCGGCGAGCAGGCGTCGTCGTGGTCGGCGACGACGAAGGACAGCATGACGTTGCGTCCCTTGGCCGACTTGACGTCCTCGAACGCGAAGACCGGGGTCGCGGTGACGTCGGTGTACGCGGCGAACCACGCTGGTTGCCGTTCGGTCGCCTGCGCCGAGTGCCAGCGGTCGAAGCCGGCGTACCCGGCCACGGCGACGGCGGCGGCGACCACGACCGCGATGGTGACCCGGACCGGGGAGAGTCGTCTCGTCGTCGACATCAGGCTGCGCTCCGTTCCTGGCGCGGGCCGGTCGCGTCGGCCTGGGCGGACGCGGTGCCACCTGCGCCCGCCGCCCCGACGACGTCGGCGTCGTGCCGGACGGGCAGGTTGCCGCCGCCGTGTCCGAAGTACAGGACCGCGTGCCAGTCCTCGAGGACGGGCTCCGGGACCGGGCGGACACCGCCGCGACGACGTCCGCGCCGACGGTCGGCACGGGCGGCCGCACGAGCGGTACGACGAGCGGCACGACGGGCTGCGCGCGCCGACGGGTCGTAGTACATCCAGCGCGTGGCCCACAGCCAGACGTCGACCACGGAGTTCCACACGCCGATGTAGGCGACGATCGCGTAGGTGGCGAGGAGCGCGTTGAAGGCGGCGAAGACCGCGTTCCCCCAGTTCTGCGCGCCGTAGTCGCGGACGAAGGTGAAGACCGAGAAGGCGACGATCGCGTAGGGCGCGAGGACGTAGAGCGCCGGCGAGGCCGTGCGGTCCCGCACCTTGGGCGTCCGCGCGAACGGGATCTTCTTCGCCGTGAGGGCCTGCTGGATGCTCTTGAGCACGCCCGCGACGTTCACCGGCGTGAGGATGAGGTTGAAGCCGTAGATGCGGAAGACGTCCGTGCGCTTGTAGCCGCAGTACCGCAGGTCGCTCGACAGCAGCCAGAAGTAGGGCAGCGCCGCGAGCAGCACCATCGGGCTGAGCAGCCGCGAGTCGTACGGGTACGCGAGCAGGAAGACGAGCCCGAACGACGCCCAGGTGATCGACGCCATGTAGTTGACGCGCAGCGCCATCTCGACGAGACCGACCCGCTCGCCTCGTGCCCGGCGCTCACGGACCTGGCGGACGTACTTCGGCAGGATGAGGAGGCCGCCGTTCGCCCAGCGGCGGCGCTGGACGACGAGCGACCCGAAGTCCGGCGGCGTGGCACTGTACGAGAGCCGCTCCGGGTAGTTGACGAGCGTCCAGCCGTGCATGCCGAGGTCGACGCTCGACTCGGTGTCCTCGATCACGGTGCGGTCCTGGACGTAGCGCTTCACCTCGAAGCCGCCGACGGTCTCGACCTCCTCGATGTCACGGAGCGCCTGGGTGCGGATGACGGCGTTCGCCCCGACCCAGAACGTCGCGTCGTACCGGGACATCCCCTGGTGGAGGATGTGCTGGATGTCGGTGGTGGCCCCCGCGAGCCGCTCGATGCGCGTGGCAGCGCCGCGGAAGGACGAGTACGGGGTCTGCGTCACGGCGACCCGGGCGTTCTCCGGCTGCTCGAGGAAGTAGACCAGGCGCAGGCAGTAGTCGCGGAGCAGGACGGAGTCGGCATCGAGCGTCAGGAGGTAGTCCGACGCCGGGACCACGAGGTCGGCCGCGCCGGCGTCGTCCACGGTGCGCAGGACGGTCCCGGACGCGGTCTCGTCGAACGCGTACGCCCCGCCCATGAGTCCGATGTAGGCGTTGAGGTTCATCGCCTTGTTGGCCTCGTCGGAGAGGTTCACGTACCGCTTCCGCTCGAACGTGGTCAGTTCCGCCGTGAAGGTCCAGGCGAGACGGCGCTGCAGCTCGAGCGCCCGCGCCGAGGTCACCTCGCTGAAGTCCTGACCGAGGGCGACGGCGTCGGCGATGGCCGCTTCGAGGGCCTCGGCGGTCAGCCGGAACTCGTCGGCGAGCCCGACGAGCACCTGGTCGTGGAAGAACCGGTCGACGTGGTCGGCGACCTCGTGTTCCCGGGCGTTCCGGCGGAGCCACGCGTCGGCCCAGCGGTGGTGCTCGACGAGGGTCCGGAGCGCGTGCGTGCTGGCGAACGGTGCGGCGTCCGCCTCGACCTCGGCCGAGAAGAGCGCTTCCTGGAACCGGCGCGAGGGGACCTCGAGCTGCGCCTGGATGCGGTCCGCGACCGCGCGCGTGCGCTCCAGCTTGTCGAGCGTCGCCGGGTCGGTCGGGAACGGCGCGTCGTCGACGAGCAGGACGACGCGCAGGGACGGGTACTCCTGGAGCGCTGCCGACCAGAGCGTGGTCGCGACGACGTCCGGCTCCTCGGCGTAGCTCGGGACGAGGACGGTCATCGGCGCCTCGTGGCCGGAGGCGAAGTGTCGGTCGAGCTCGGCGCGCGGGACCCGCACGTGGCTCGCGAACCGCTCCATCGCACCCTGGCGGGCCACCAGGTGCATGAGCGCGGAGAAGGTCAGGAAGGTGACGACGACGAGGTACGAGATCGCCTCGGTGGTGAAGCGGAAGCTCTCGGTGCCGTAGTCGAGGAACTGGCGGATCACGGTGTAGACGACGTACGCCAGCCAGAAGGCGACGGTCAGGATGATCGCCACGCGACCGGAGACGAGCTTCCGGTCGGAGGGGCGTGCGTGCAGGGTGTCGAGCGGACGGGTCCGGCGCTCGGCACCCCACTGACGACGGCGCGTCGGTGCGCCGGCAGACGGATCGGGCATGGCAGTCCTTCGTTCCTTCCGGACCAGCACTCCGTCGGGTCGGGCGCTGTCGGGGGTCCGGTCGGTCGGGACGACGGTACGAGAGATCCCGCAGGCCGCCGACACCCGAACGGGGGGTCCGGGCGGTTGTGTGCGGCATCACGCAGCGCGGTGCGGCATCGCGGGACCGCGCGCGGTTTCCCGCACGGGGCGGGGGGGGGCACGCCCGCCGCTTCGGCCGGCACCGCCCCGCGTCACCAGCGCAACCAGCGCCGCCAGCGCCGCCAGGGCCGCCATGCGCAACCAGCGCGACCATGCGACGGACGGGAGGCGCGGTGCCGGCCCGCACCGCGCCTCCCGTCCGTCCGTGCATGCGTGCGTCGATCGCCGACACCCGTTCCGTGCGCCCGTTCCTTCCCAGAACGGGTGGGATGCCTTGCGGGAACGGGCGTACCTGGTGGATCAGGACGACCAGGTACGCCCGGAACGACCAGGTACGCCCGGAACGACCAGGTACGCCTCGCAGGGCCGGGTACGCCCGGAACGACCAGGTACGCCCGGAACGACCAGGCACGCCCGGCAGGGCCGGGTACCGCGCCTACCGCCCGCGTGCGAGGAGCCAGAGCAGGTACGGCGCCCCGACCACGCCCGTGACCACACCGACCGGCAGGGCGTTGCCGGGGATCGCGAACTGCGCCAGCAGGTCGCTCGCGAGCGTGACGACCGCGCCGACGGCCGCGACGACGCCGAGCGCGACCCGCCCGTTGCCGACGAGACGGCGTCCGATGGGTGCCGCCATCAGCGCGACGAAGGCGACCGGGCCCGCCGTCGCGACCGCTCCCGCGGTGAGGCCGACGGCGGTGAGGAGCAGGAGCGACTTCGCGCGGTCGGGCCGGAGTCCGAGGGCGGCGGCCACCTCGTCCCCGAGCGCGAGGACCGTCAGCCGGCGGGACTGCGCGAGCGCAGCGGCCAGGAGCAGGACGACGGCGACCGCGAGGATGCCGACGAGGGTGCGGTCCACCGCGTTCAGGCTGCCCGAGAGCCAGAGGAGCGCGGTGCCCGCCTGCTGGACGGTGCCCGCGGTCAGCATCCAGCCGGTGATGCTGAGGCAGATCGCCGCCACCCCGATGCCGACCAGGACGACGCGGTTGCCGGTGATCCCCCGACGCCAGGAGAGCGCGGCGATGACGACCGACACGAGCAGGGCGCCGACGACGACGGACCCGAAGAGCACACCGCCGCTCGCCCCGAAGAGCACGATCGCCGTCAGCCCCGAGGCACTCGCGCCCGACGTGATGCCGATGACGTCGGGGCTCGCGATCGGGTTGCGGACGACGCTCTGCACGATGCCGCCGGCGGCGCCCAGCGCGGCACCGACCAGCACGGCACCGGCGACCCGGGGGCCGCGGAGCTGCCCGACCACGAAGTCCGAGACGGTGTCGCCGTGTCCGACCAGGGCGCCGGCGACCTGCAGCGGCGAGAGCGGGATCTCCCCCACCCCGAGCCCGACGAGCACGAGGGCGACCAGGAGCACGACCACCGCGCCGAGGACGGCGAGCTCGCGACGGACCGCGGTCACAGGCCGGTCACCACCCGCGACCGGACGAGCCAGATGAACACCGGGGCACCGATGAGCGCGGTCACGATGCCGACCTGCAGCTCCCCCGGGTACGCGACGACCCGCCCGATCACGTCGGCGACGAGCAGGAGCGCGGGTGCGACGAGGGCGGACAGGAGGATCGTCCAGCGCTGGTCGGGCCCGCTCAGTCGGCGGACAGCGTGCGGGACGGCGAGGCCGACGAACGCGATCGGTCCGGCGGCTGCCACCGCGGACCCCGCGAGCAGGACCGTCACGAGACCGCCGACGATGCGGACGAGCACGACCCGCTGGCCGAGCGACGCGGCGAGCTCGTCCCCGAGCGCGAGGGTGTTCAGGGAGCGTCCCAGCCCGGCGGCCACGACGAGTCCGACGAGGACGGGGACGGCCACGACGCCGGCGGTGCCGAGGTCCTTGCCGGCGAGCGCTCCGACCTGCCAGAAGCGCAGCTGGTCGAGCAGGCTCTGGCTCGACACGAGGACCGCCGTGGTGACCGACGACAGGGCGGCGGCGACGACCGCTCCGGCGAGCGCGAGGCCCACCGGCGACAGGCCCCGCCGGGCGACGGCCGCGATGCCGTAGACGAGCAGCGCCGCGAGCCCGGCCCCGACGAAGGCGAAGGGCAGGTACGCGGCGGTCCCGCTGATGCCGAACACCGCGATCCCGACGACCACGGCGAGGGCTGCTCCGGCGTTGATGCCGAGGATGCTCGGGTCGGCCAGCGGGTTGCGGGTCACGCCCTGCATCACGGCGCCGGCCACCCCGAGCGCGGCGCCGGCGAGCAGCCCCACGACGGTGCGCGGGACGCGGTTGCCGAGCACGATGAGTCCCACCTCGTCGTCCCGGTGCGGGTGCAGGACGACGTCGAGGACGGTGCCGAGCGGGATCGGGCGCGAGCCGAACGCCACGGAGAGCGCGACGGCCACCACGAGGACGGCGACGGCGAGCAGCGCTGCCCCGACGAGACGGGACCGCGAGGCGGGTGCCGGGCGGGGCCGGACTGCAGGGGTGACGGGTGAGGACGCGCGCATGGGAAGTGCGGCAAGCCTAATCCCGCCCCTCGTTCGGCGGCCCCCGAGGAAGCCCGGAGCCGGCACAGGGTCCGTTCATAGGGTCGTCATGGGTTCGGCTCCTGTACTGGTCTCCGTCGACGCCCGACCGGGTCGTCGAGGAACGAACCGCCACCCCTCGGGTGGTCGAGGGACGACCGGAGAGCACCCATGAACGAGAACCCCGCCGACGACCAGCGCGCGACCGACCGTCCCGGCTGGGAGGCCCCGCACGCCGACCGCGACACCCTCCGCCCGGCGTACGCCTTCGACGGCAGCGGCCCGTGGCTGTACGGCACCGACGGCTCGGGGCCGTACGCCTACACCCCGGACGGTCGCGGCCCGTACCTGCTCGGCAGCGCGGCCCTCGGCGGTCCCACGGACCCGCGTCCCGGTACCGCGAGCACGAGCACGGCGGCAGCAGGCGCGACGGCCGGCAGCACCCCCTGGGGCTGGACCTCGGGCGCGGCGGCAGCGAACCACCCCGGCGCGAAGCGCCCCCGGCGGCTCGGACTCGTCATCGGCTCGGGCGTCGCGGCGCTGGCGATCATCGGCGCGGCCGGCGGGACGGCGCTCGGCCTGTCCTCGCAGGGCACCACGACCACGTCGAGCCAGTCGCAGGGCACCACGACGCTGCCGGGCGGTGGCTCCGGCACGAGCGGCGGGACGAACGGCTTCACCGTGCCCGGGTACGGGAACGGCTCGGGCAGCGACGGCAGCAGCGGCAGCGGCAGCGGCAGCGGTACCGGCACGGGCACGGGCACGCAGACCGCCGCGACCCCGGCGACCGCGGCCCAGACGAAGGGCGTCGTGACGATCGACACCGTGATGAACTACGACACCTCGTCGCAGGCCGCGGGCACCGGCATGGTCCTCACCTCGGACGGCTTCGTCCTGACGAACAACCACGTGGTGCAGGGCGCCACGAGCATCGCGGTCACCGACGAGACGACCGGCAAGCAGTACCGGGCCGAGGTCGTCGGCACCGATGCCACGCACGACGTGGCCGTGCTCAAGCTGCAGGACGCGTCCGGCCTGTCCACGGTGACGCTCGACGACGACGGCGAACCGTCGACGGGTGACGCGGTGACGGACGTCGGCAACGCGGAGGGCACGGGCAACCTCGTCGCCGCCGCGGGCACGGTCACCGCCCTCGACCAGGACATCCAGGTGCAGAGCGAGTCCGGCACGGGCACGGAGTCGTTGCAGGGCCTGATCGAGGTCGCCGCGCAGATCGTCCCGGGCGACTCCGGCGGTCCGGTCCTGGACAGCGAGGGCGAGGTGGTCGGCATGGCCACCGCGGCGTCGTCGGGCTCCGCCGAGGTCACCGGGTACGCGATCCCGATCACGACCGCGAAGGCCATCGCGGACAAGATCCTCGCCGGGGAGTCCTCGGACACCGTCACGATCGGCCTGCCGGCGTTCCTCGGCGTCGAGGTCGGCTCGACCGCGACGACGCAGACCACCGCGGGTGTGCCGGTCGCCGGGACCGTCGACGGTTCGGGCGCCGCAGCAGCGGGACTGGTCGCCGGCGACACCATCACGAGCCTCGACGGCACGGCGGTCACGAGCAACGACGCACTGACGTCCTCGATCCGCTCGCACGCCGTCGGTGACCGGGTGCAGGTCGGCTACACCGATGCCTCGGGCACGGCGCACACCGTGACGGTGACCCTGACCGCAGGCCCCGCCGCCTAGCGAGGGCGCCGCGCGAGCGCCAGCGGCAGCAGCAGCAGCAGCAGCGGCAGCAGCGGCAGCAGCAGCAGCAGCAGCCTCAGCCGAGCAGCGCGCGCACCACGGACCGGTACACGTTCGCCGGGGAGTCGGACCGGAAGGCCGTCTCCCCGGCCTCCGTGCGTCCGACCCGGGCGAACCCGATGCCCTCGGCGTGCACGACGACGACGGGGGCCGGTCGACCCGGGCGACGGATCGACGAGACCGTCCACGGCGCGGCCCAGAAGCGCGCGAGCCGCGGGTCGGCCTCGGCGACGGCCACCGGCAGGTCCGGCGCGGTGTCGGCCGCACCCGTCCTGCGGGCCAGCAGGTCCGCGTGGAGCGACCCCGTGCGGAAGGGGAAGGTCCACGACGGGCGGATGCCGAGCCTCCCGGCCGCCAGCGCGACCACGCGCTCGACCGGCAGCCGGGCCACGGTGCCGCCCGTCTCGTCCGTCCCGTCCACGACGGTCTCCGACCAGGCCTGGAGGCGCGTGGTCCGCCCGTCGGGCAGGCGCTGTTCGAGGGTGACCGGCCGGGTGTCGTCGGCCCACGGCGCCAGGAGCTCCTGGGTGGTCTCGGGGAGCGTCCCGAGGCGGCCGACGAGCCCCGTCTGCACGAGCTCGCGACCGGCGGGCGAGCGCAGGAGCATCGGGTCCCACCGGCGTCCTGCCAGGCTGCGCAGGGTCGTGAGCGCGTCGGGACCGAGGTGCGTCCCGTCGAGCTGCGGGACCGGCGCCGCGACCGGCAGGGCCTCGAGCTCGCGCTGCGGGCGGGAGGGTGCCGGCTCGGTGGCACGGACCGACTCGAGCACGGTCGAGACCAGGTCGTCGGTCGCGAGCATCCGGGTGAGCGGCCGCTCGACGGTCAGGTCGACCCGGTGCCGGCCGGTCACGAAGAGCAGGTGGGCGCCCGCGACGTCGCCGTCCTCGTCGGGGCGGACGTACTCGACCAGGCGTGCCGGGGCGCCCGCGGTCGTCCACGGGTCGCAGCCGATGAGCCGCAGGCCCTCGACCGACCCGGGCAGGCGTTCGAGCAGGCTGGTGTGCTCCTCGGCGACGGTGCGCTCCGAGGGGCGGGACCGGACGGTCAGGACGACGTCGTCACCGGTCAGCCGGAGGTCGGCCTGCGGGGAGTCCTCGCGGCGCCAGCGGTCGGGGCGGCGGAGCGTCAGGCGGGAGGTTCGGTCCTCGGTACCGAGCGGGACGGGGACGGCCATGGGTCGAGGCTACGTGGCGACGGCGGCGGGGACGGCGACGGCTCGCCGGTGCACCGCGCGGGCGGAACCTGCTCGCCGACGGGCGAGGTGGGTGGGGCTGCGTCGCCGGCCGCGTCGCGAGGCTGCGTTGCCGGCCGCGTCGCGGGCTGCGTTGCCGGGCTGCGTCGCCGGGCGCGTCGCGGGCTGCGTTGCCGGGCTGCGTTGCCGGCCTGCGTTACCGGCCTGCGTTACCGGCCTGCGTTGCCGGCCTGCGTTGCAGTGCTGCGTCGCGGGGCTGCTCAGGGGCGGCGCGTGCGCGGCGCCGGCGGCGGGGGCACGTGCTTCGCCGCGACCACGTCGGCGAGCGGGACGTCGACGTGCCCCCGTCGCGTCTCGATCGTGACCGTGTCGACGGTCCGTGCGGACAGGGTGCCGAGGGCGTCGCGAGCGCCGTCCCCGACCCGTGCCCGCACGACGAGCCGGTCGCCGGGGGACGCCGCACGCAGGACGCCGAGCGCCAGCGCCCGGGCGAGGGCATCCTGCTCGCTCGGAGCCCGGCCGTCCGGGTCCTGCTGCCGCGGTTCCTGCACCCGTCGAGCGTACGGCCCGGTCGCACGGCTCGGGTGTCGGCCCGCTCGGGTCCCCGGCGCGGGCTGCTCGCAGGGCTGCGCCGCCTAGGGTGGTGGGATGGAGAAGGCGCGCGTCGACAGCTGGATCTGGGCGGTGCGGATCACGAAGACCCGGTCCGCCGCGACCAGTGCGTGCAAGGCCGGCCACGTCCGGGTGAACGGGGAACGTGCGAAGCCGGCGCAGCCGATCGCCCCCGGGGACGAGGTGCGGGTCCGTCAGCACGGGTTCGACCGCATCGTCGTCGTGACGGGCATCATCCTCAAGCGGACGAGCGCGACCGAGGCGGCGAAGCACTTCGAGGACCGGACCCCGCCCCGGCTCCCCCGCGAGGAGGCCGGGTTCGTCCCGACCCGGGACCGAGGCGCCGGTCGTCCGAGCAAGCGGGAGCGCCGCGACCTCGAGAAGCTCCGCGGCCACTGACGCGACCGGGCGTCGCGCCGCCGTCAGACGAAGCGGACGGTCTGCTGCAGGCGGTCGCGGACGTCGAACACGTCGACCGAGCCCTCCGGGGAGAACACCCCGTTCAGGACCTGACCGAGCGCACTGCGACGGACCACGAGCGCGGTGGGCTTGCGCGCCGACCCGACGACCTGGACGTCCTCGTCGACGGCGGAGTCCGGCACGACCATCAGCCGTCCGGTGAACTTCACGCGGGTCTGCTTCTGCACCGCTCGGGCTGCCCGCACGAGCTCCTTGACCGGACGCTCGCCCGGCGCCAGGGTCTCGCCGGCGATGTCACCGTGCTCGATGCGCACGGGAGCGCCCCAGTCGATCGACTCGACGGCCCAGAGTCCGCTCGGGGTCAGCACGGCGTGGTCGAGCTTGCCCTCGGCACCGGCGTCGAGGTCGTGCCACACGGTCACGCCGATGCCCATCCCCGCGATGATCGACGCCGTCGCCTCCTCCGCGAGGGCCTCGGCGAGCAGTCGGCGGATGTGCCGCGGCGCGGAGCGGACCAGCGCCGGGTCGTACGGGTCCTCGACGGGGTCGCCGAGGCCGACCCACTCGCGTTCGGCCTGCAGGAAGACCTCGCGGGAACGACCACCCGGGTGCCCGTACGAGCGCGCCCGCGGCCGGGAGTCGCGCCGAGCCGTCGGGGGCGCGAACCCCTGGCCGTCGTGCGACCAGACCGAGGACCCGGACGGACCGGACGCTGCGCTGGGGGTCGACGTGCGGGAGCCCGCGTCGTACGCCCGGCGGGCAGCCGGGGTCCCGATGCGCTCCCACGCGATCTGCACCTGGCGGAAGCGCCGGGCGTCTCCACCGAGGTCGGGGTGGGTCTCGCGAGCGGCACGACGGTACGCACGGCGGAGCGCGTCGTCGTCGGCGGTCGCGGGGACGCCGAGGACCTCGTACGGGGTGGCGTCGGCCGGGCTGTCGGTCATGGCCCTGCGACACTACCCGCTGGAGCATCGGAGTCCGCCGCGTGCGGGCTGGGAGCTGCCGGGAGGCCCGGTGCACGTCCGACGCGCGCGTCGCGCCCCGAGACGCCGGCGTCTGCGCGGGACGCCGCGGTCCGACGCGCGTCCCACACCGGCGAGACGACGGCGTCGGTGCGAGACGCCGTCCGCCGGTCGAGACGCCGCGAGATCCGGCGGCGTCTCGACGGCTCCGCGGCGTCCGGCACCGACGCCGGCGTCTCGACGGCTCTGCGGCGTCCGGCACCGACGCCGGCGTCTCGCGTGCACAGCGGCGTCTCGCACCGAGGCCGGCGTCTCACGCGCACGGCGGTGTCCCGCACCGACGCCGGTGCGCCGCGCAGCTCGTCCGCGCGGACGTCAGTCGGCGGTGACGGCCGCGCGGATGAGGTCCGCGTGGGACTCGATCCACGCCACGTCGGCCCGGTACAGGTCGGCGTGCCCGTGCTCGAGGTCGCTGAGGAACTTCGGGTTCCCCGCGGCGGCTTCGGTCTCCATCGTCGTGACGAGGGCGACGAGCGAGGCCGTGATCGTCTCGACGAGCACCCCGCGGGAGCGGTCGTCGAGCCCGTAGGCGCGGCAGAACTCCGCCGCGCGGTCGAGGCGCTCGTCGAGTCCCGGCGCCGAACTGCCCTCGACGAGACCGGTGGTGAACGGCGCGAAGCGGTAGACCGCGCTCGCGACGTCCCAGACGCGCGGCCCGGGGTGCGCGGTGTCGAAGTCGATGAGCCCGACCGCGGCGATGCCGTCGTACACGCAGTTGTACGGCGCGAAGTCACCGTGCACGATCGTCTCGACCGGCAGCCGTTCGGCCTGCGACCAGACGTCGACCGCGTCGTCCCGCGGGTAGGTCGCCGCGACGTCGTGGTACTGGCGCAGCAGTCGCGCGGACGTGACGAGGGCCGCCTCGCTCGCGATCTCGGTGCTCCAGGGGTAGTTGCCCGCCGTGCCCGGCACGAAGCTCACCGTCTCGAGGGCGTCCCCGACGGCGATCGGTTCGGGTGCCGCGACGAAGCCCTGCTCGTGCAGGTGCGCGAGCAGCCGGTGCACCGTCGGTGTCCAAGGCCCCGCAGGGCGGTGCACACGGTCGTCGGCTCTGGTGACACGCTCCATCGTGACCTCCTGATCGGTACGTCTCCGTTGACGTGAGGGTCAGCGTAGCGACGCCGGGTGGGCGATGTCTCGATCCGGTCACGACGGCCGCGTGACGATCTCGCTCCACAACGTGTGCAAGCTTGCATGCAAGGCGTAGGATCGGCTGCCGTGAGCGACACCAGCACCGAGGTCTCCGCCGCAGGACGGGCGTACGAGCACGTCAAGCGGGCGATCATCCGCGGCGACCTGCCGGGCGGCACGGCGATCAGCGAGAACGTGCTCTGCCGGGAGATCGGCGTCTCGCGGACACCCGTGCACGAGGCGTTCCTGCGCCTGGCGGCCGAGGACCTCATCCTGCTCGGCGCCCGCCGGGGCGCCGTCGTGCGCCCGATGTCCCCGAACGAGGCGGCGGACGTGCTCGAGGTGCGTGAGGCGATCGAGTCGACCGCGGCGACCCGCGTCGTCACCGACGGCCGCGTGCCGGAACTGGCACCGCTCCTCCAGGCCGAGCTGGCGGAGCAGGAGGCGGCGGTGGCCGCCGGGGACGTCGACCGCTTCGTCGAGCGGGACGCGGCGTTCCACGGCGCCGTCGTCGCGGCGTCGCGGAACGCGATCGCCGTCCGCTTCGCGCGGACGCTCGGCGACCGGCAGCAGCGGCTGCGGCACCAGCTGATGCGCGTGCGACCGGAGCAGTTGCAGGCGTCGCTCGACGAGCACCGGGCGCTCGCCGCGGCCCTCGACGACGGGGACGCCGAGCGGTACGCGGCGGTCCTCCGAGCGCACGTCGCGTCCCACCGGGGCGCGCTGTGAGCGGCGCGACCGGGAGCATCCCGACCACCGGCTCCGTGCCGGTGCCGGCCAGCCGGGTGGCCCCGTGGGCGATGGTCTGGGGCGCGGTCTTCGTGTGCTCGTGGGGCGGCAACCAGTTCTCGCCGCTGCTGCTCATGTACGAGGAGCGGGCGCACTACTCGTCCGTGCTCGTCAACGTCTTCCTCGGGGTCTACGTCCTCGGGCTCGCACCCGCGCTGCTCGTCGCCGGGTCGCTCTCGGACCGGCACGGGCGGAAGCCGCTCATGCTCGTCGGCATCGCCGCGGCCGTCGTCGGCAGCGGACTCCTGGCACTCGGGCCGTTCGGACCCGGCTTCCTCGCGGCCGGCCGGCTGTTCTCCGGCATCACGGTCGGCATCGCGATGGCGGTCGGCAACAGCTGGGTGAAGGAGCTCTCGCAGGGCCGCCAAGACCCCTCGGCCGATGCCGGCTCCGGGGCACGGCGCGCGTCGCTGGCCTTCACGCTGGGGTCCGGGATCGGTGCCCTCGTCGCCGGTGGGATCGCGCAGTGGGGGCCGGTGCCCGAGGTCCTGCCGTTCCTCGTGCACATCTGCGTCGCGGCACCGTTCGCCCTCGTCGTGTGGCGAGCGCCGGAGACCGCGGTGAACGGTGGTCTCGCCGGTCCGTGGTGGCGGCAGCTGGCGATCCCGAGTGCCGGGCACCGACGCTTCACGCGGGTGGTCGTCGTCGCGGCACCGTGGATCTTCGGGTCCGCTGCGATCGGCTACGGGTACCTGCCGACCCGGCTCGCGGGAGCGACCGGTCCGTGGGGCCTGGTGTTCGCGACCGCCGCGACCGTCGTCGCCCTCGGGGTCTCGAGCGCGGTGCAGCCGCTCGCCAAGCGCGTGCACTCGGTGTCCTCGGCGCGCGGGCTCGTCACCGCCGTCGCCGTGATGACCGTCGGGATCGGGGTCGTGCTCCTGGCGGTGGAGCTGCAGTCGGTGTGGGTCGGGCTCGCGGCGAACGTGGTGATCGGCGTGGGGATGGGGACCGCGCTCGTGTCCTCGTTGCTCGAGGTCCAGCGCATCGCCGGGTCGCGCGACCTCGCCGGCCTGACGGGAGCGTTCTACGCGGTGGCGTACAGCGGGTTCCTGGCGCCGGCGGTCATCGCGGCGATCGCGGGCGGTGCCGGGGTCCCGGTGTCGGCGATCCTGGCCGTGGTGGTCGGGCTCGGGGTGGTGTCGTGGGTGGCGCTGCTGGTGTCGTCGAAGCGGTACGTGCCGGAGGGCTGACGCCGCAGCGGGCCGGCGCTGCAGTGGACCGCCGCAGCAGCGGACCGGCGCTGCGGTGGGCCGACGCAGCAGCGGACCGATGCAGCGGTGGCGGACTACTGCTCGCGGAACCAGCCGGGGCCGCGGACCTCGGCGCCCAGGGCCTCGACCCGGGTACGGAGCTCCCGGTCCGCCGTGACGACGACGACCGGTGCGTGTCCGTCGCCGAGCGCCGACCGGGCAGCCTCGACGATCGCGTCGTCGCCGGAGCCCTCGGCGCGGACGACCCCGACCGAGTCGGCCGCACCGCCGAGGTCGCCGGCACCGACGGCACCCGCCGCCGTGCCCGCAGCACCGGCACCCGCGCCGGCCGCCCGCGCCTCGCCCTCGAGCACCACCGTCCACCGCGGCCACCAGCGGGCGAAGGGCAACCCGAGCTCCCCCGCGCCCACGCCCCGTCCGGCGAGCGCCGCCACGGACGACAGCAGCCGCTCCGCCGCGCCCGCACGGTCCTTCCACCAGCCGTCCGGCACGCTGCCGACGACGTTCGCCGCGTCCACCACCACGTGCGGGACCGTCTCGATCGCGCCGCGCAGGGCCGGCCACGAGGCACCGAAGCCCGGGTGCAGGGGCAGCGCGTCGACCTCGGCGACGGGGACCCACGACAGCGCGAGGCTCTCGCGGTCCGCGATCACCGGCTCGAACGGGCGGCGGGCGCGACCGACGACGGTCGTGTAGGTCCAGAAGCCCAGGTCGAGCACGGCGGCGTGCCGCAGGTCGATGCCGTCCTCGGGCACCCCGGCCTCCTCCGCGGACTCCCGGAGCGCGGCGGTGACGGCGTCCTCGTCCTGGTGGCGTGCACCACCGGGGATCCCCCACGTGCCGCCGTGGTGGCTCCACTCGACGCGGTGCTGCAGGAGCACCCGGCCGGCACCGTCGTCGACGAGCAGGCCGGCCGCGCCGAAGCGTCCCCAGGCCTTGGTGCCGTCCGGTCCGACGGCCCACGCGTCGCCGGGGTCGCGGGGTCCGGGCGGCGGTCCGGGAGGGGTCACGTCAGGCACCCGTCAACACTGGCACACCGCACCCCCGGAGTGCCCGGAGGAGGTCGTCGGACGTCGTGTACGGTGTCGTCCGAGACACGGGGTGCCGCACCGAGCGGCTGAGATCACACCCGTCGAACCTGCTCGAGCTCGTACTCGCGAAGGGATCGTCCATGCACACTGCTGCGCCCGTACCCGGACCCGCCGGCTCCCCGTCCCCGGCCTGGGCCGACCGCACCGCCTCGCTGCTCGAGGAGGTGCGCGCCCGCAGCCCCCTGGTGCAGTGCATCACGAACACCGTGGTGCAGAACGTCACGGCGAACGTCCTGCTCGCCCTCGGCGCCTCCGCGGCGATGGTCGACGTCACCACCGAGGCCGGTCCCTTCGCCCGCGTCGCCGACGCCCTGCTCGTCAACACCGGCACCCCGCACCCGGAGCCGCGCGCGGCGTCGGTCGAGGCGGCATCCGCAGCCGTCGACGTCGGCACACCGTGGGTCCTGGACCCCGTCGCGGTCGGCGCGCTGCCGGTCCGCACCGCCCTCGCCCGCGAGCTCCTCGCGCTCCGGCCGACCGTGCTGCGCGGGAACGCGTCGGAGGTCCTCGCCCTGCTCGGCGACGCCGACGGCGGCCGCGGGGTCGACAGCACCGCCGGCACGGACGAGGCGCGAGCGGCAGCGCTCCGGGCGTCGGACGGGAGGCTCGTGGGCGCCGTGGCCGTGTCCGGTCCCGTCGACCTGCTGGTCGCACCGGGCACCGGCGTGGTGCGGGTCGCGAACGGGTCGCCGCTGCTGACCCGCATCACCGGGGGCGGGTGCGCGCTCGGCGCGGTGGTCGCCGCCTTCGCGGCGGTGGTCCCGGACGACCCGGGCGCAGCAGCCGTCGCCGGGACGGTCGTGCACACGGTCGCCGCCGAGCTCGCCGCGCGTGACGCCGGCGGCCCGGGGACCTTCCAGCCGCTGTTCCTCGACCGGCTGGCGACGCTGACCCCCGAGGACGTCCTCCGGGTGGCGCGCATCACCACGGAGTCCGCACCACCGACGATCCCGGGATCCGCTGCAGCGCCGACGGTGGTCCGACCGTGAGCGCCCCGACGGACCTGGGCGTCTACCTGGTCACCGACCCGGTGCTCGTCGACCGGCACGGCAGGGGCGTGCTCGGCGTCGTCCGTGCCGCGGTCGACGCCGGGGTGCGGCTCGTGCAGGTGCGCGACAAGCAGGCACCGGTCCGCGACCTCCTCGCCCTGACCGCCGCGGTGGCCGACGCCGTCGGGGACCGTGCGACCGTCGTGGTGGACGACCGGACGGACGTCGCGCTCGCCGCCCGACGTGCCGGACACCGGGTCGCGGGCGTGCACCTCGGCCAGTCGGACCTGCCCGTCGCGGCCGCCCGGGCGCTCCTCGGGCCGGACGCCCACGTGGGGCTCACCGCGAACACCCCGGCCCACCTGGCGGCCCTCGCGGAGCTGCCCCGCGGCACCGTCGACCTGCTCGGCGTCGGTGTCGTCCACCCGACCTCGACGAAGCCGGACCACCCGCCGGCGCTCGGCGTGGACGGCGTCGCCCGGATCACCGGTGCGGCGCGCCCGCTCGGGGTCCCGTGCGTCGCGATCGGCGGCGTGACCCTGGACGACGTCGCGCCGCTGCGTGCGGCCGGTGTCGCCGGTGTCGCGGTGGTGTCCGGGATCTGCGCCGCCGCCGACCCGCACGCGGCAGCGGCGGCGTACCTCCGCGCCTGGAGCGGGTCGTGACCGCCGCCGAGCCCGCCGTGGGCTCGACGTCGCCGCCGGTGCCGGTGCCGGGGCGGCCGCACGTGCCGCGGGTCCTCAGCATCGCGGGCACCGACCCGACGGGCGGCGCCGGACTCCACGCGGACCTCAAGGCGATCACGGCGCACGACGGCTACGGCATGGGCGTCGTGACGGCCCTGGTCGCGCAGAACACCCACGGCGTGCGGTCGGTGCACGTCCCCGACGTCGGGTTCCTCCGCGAGCAGCTCGACGCCGTGTCGGACGACGTGGTGGTCGACGCCGTCAAGATCGGGATGCTCGGCACCGTCGAGGTCGTCCGCACGGTCACGGACTGGGTCCGCGCACACCGCCCGCCCGTGGTCGTCGTGGACCCGGTGATGGTGGCCACGAGCGGCGACCGGCTGCTCGACCGGCAGGCGACCGCCGCGATGGGCGACCTGCTCTCGCTCGCCGACCTCGTGACCCCGAACCGCGCCGAGCTGACCGACCTCGTCGCGCTCGCCGGGGGCACCGCACCGACGCCCCTCGAGGCCGCACGGCTCGTGGCCCGTCGGTGGGACGTCCTGGTGCTCGCGAAGGGCGGGCACGACACCGGGCCGACCGCCGACGACGTGCTCGTCCGGCCCGACGGCTCCGCCCGCACCTTCCGGGGCCCGCGCATCGCGACGACCAACACGCACGGCACGGGGTGCTCCCTGTCGAGCGCGATCGCGACGCTCGCCGCACGCGACGGCGACTGGGAGCTCGCGGTCGGCGGGGCGAAGACGTGGCTCACCGCCGCGCTCCGTGGCGCCGACGCGCTCCGGGTCGGGACGGGCAACGGACCGGTCGACCACGGTGCGCTCACCCGTGCCGCGCTCCCCCCGACGACCTGGACGGACCGGTGGTGGGCGGACGTCGCCGAGACCCTCGACCGGACGCTCTCGTGCTCCTTCCTGGAGGGCCTGCGTGACGGCACGCTCGACGGGGACGTGTTCGCCCGGTACCTCGCGCAGGACGTCCACTACCTGCGGGCCTACGAGCAGCACCTGCGACGGCTGGTCGCCACCACGGACGGCGAGCCCGCGGCGTTCTGGGCCTCGGCCGCCGCGGGCTGCGCCGACGAGGCACGCGACCTGCACCACCGCCGCCTGGCGGGCACGCACGCCGACGACCCGGTCCACCCGACGTGCGCCGGGTACCTCGCCCACCTGCAGGCCGCGGCCGACAGCGGGTCGGTCGGGGTGCTCGCCGCCGCCGTGCTGCCGTGCTTCCGGGTCTACGCCTGGGTCGGCACGCAGCTCGGCCGCGCCCCGGAGGGACACCCCTTCGCGGACTGGCTCGGCGCGTACGGCGACCCGGCGTTCGCTGCGGCGAGCGCCGAGGCGACCGCGCGCGTCGAGGCGCTCGCGGCCGCCGCGGACCCGTCCGAGCGGGGGCGGATGGCGCGGGCGCACCGACGGTCGACCGAGTGGGAACTCGCGTTCTTCCGGATGCCGACGGAACACGTGGGCCCGTCGGCCCCGGCGGACCCGCCGGCGCAGCGCGACTGACCGGACCACGGCCGTCGCACGCGGCACGGGACGGACGGGAGGCTCGGGGCGGACCCGAGCCGTGCCTCCCGGCCGGTGCATCCTCCGTCTGACGACTCGCCCGTCTAATCGTGCGGTCGCGTCAGCGCGCCGCCGGCGGCAGCCGGACCGTCTCGACCGTCAGCGCACGCCCGTCCACCGTGCCCCGCATCCACGTGAAGTCGGGCTGCCTGCGGCGGTCCGTCGGCGACCCGGGGTTGAGCAGGCGCATCCCCGACGGCGCGACCGAGTCCCACGGGATGTGCGAGTGCCCGAACACGAGCACGTCGGTGTCCGGGTACGCGGCGTCCGCCCGGCGCTCGCGACCCGTCGCCGCACCGGTTTCGTGCACCAGGGCGAAGCGGAGGTCCTCCACCGTGAAGCGGGCCACCAGCGGCAGCCGGTCGTCGAACTCGGGGCCGTCGTTGTTGCCGCGGACGCCCTCGAACCGACGGGACCGACCCTGCACGGCGTCGAGGGTGGCGAGGTCGACCCAGTCCCCCGCGTGCACGACGAGGTCCGCCGCGTCGACGTCCGCCCAGAGCCCAACCGGCAGGTCCTTCGCGCGCTTCGGCAGGTGGGTGTCGGAGAGCAGGACGAACGAGGTGGTCACGGGGCGTCGGGACCGTCCGTACCGGCGTGGCCGTCCGGCGTCGCGCGGGCGGGCATCGGCAGACCGGCCTCGTCGGCGGCGCCGAGTCGTTCGAGCAGCCCGGCGAGGAGCGCGATGTCGTCGTCCGACCAGTCGGCGAGCCGTTCCTCGAGCGCGTCGCGGTGCAGGCGCACCGAGCGGTCGAGGGCGGCACGGCCGGCGTCGGTCGCCTCGAGGGGCTTCGCGTTGCCGGAGCCGCCGTCGGTGGTCCGCACGAGCCCCGCCGCGAGCAGGCCGGACAGCTGCCGCGAGATCGTCGAGCGGTTGAGCCGCAGGTACCGGGCGATGTCGATCGCCATGCACCCGGGGTGCTGCACGACGAAGTCGACGAGGGACTGGTCGACGACGCTGAGCACGAGGTCGTCGCCGCGCGCCCGGATGCTCGCACGTCGCGTGATGCGGGCGAGTTCGGTGTAGGCGCGTCCGATGTCGCCGTTGCGGACCTCGTCGTCGGGGCGTCCGCCGTCACGGACCGCCGAGCTCGGGCTGCTCATCGCGTTCTCCAGCCTGTCACTGCGTGCGCCGGGTGCTCGGCGCTGGTGGGTGCCGCCACCCTACCGGCGGTCACGGGCTGCTCCCCCTCAGCGACCGGCGGCTGCGGCCTGCAGCGCGGGGATGTCGAGCTTGACCATGTCCTGCATCGCCTTGAACACCCGGGCGTTGGCCTCGGGGTCACCGCCGCCGGTCATCAGGTCGCCCATCATCGACGGGGTCACCTGCCACGTCAGGCCCCAGCGGTCGTGCAGCCACCCGCACGCGAGCGGTCGGCCGCCGTCGGCGAGGAGCGCGTCCCACACCCGGTCGAGCTCGTCCTGCGTGTCGACGTCGACCTGGAAGGACACGGCGTCGGTGTGCGGGTGCCCCGGGCCGCCGTTCATCGCCCGGTACGGCTGACCGAGGAGCGTGAACTCGACGACGAGGGCGGTGCCGTCCGGCGTCCGGGCGACGCTGTCGACCCGACTGTCCGGGAAGAGCGACGTGTAGGTCGTGGCGGCCTGTTCGGCCTGGTCGTCGAACCAGAGGAACGGGGTGATCGTGGGCACGGTGCCTCCGGGTGCTCGGGTGCGGCCGCGACGCTGCGGCCGGAACGTGGGGTGGGTCAGTCCGCGGTGCCGCGGCTGAGCAGGTCGGCCTTCTCGGGGTGTTCGTCGAACCACTTGCCGACGAACCAGCACATCGGCACGATGCGCTTCGTGGTCCTCGCCTCGACGTCGGCGACGGCGTGCGCGACGAGCTCCGCCGCGTAGCCGTGCCCGCGGTGGCTCGGGACCGTGTACGTGTGCGGGAACGACACGGCGTCCTCCGCGGCCCGGTAGTCGAGCACGCTCACGAGCTCGCCGTCGACGTACATCGCGTAGCGGTCGCGGTCGGCTTCGTCGCGGAACTCGTGGGCCATGGCGCCATCATGCACCCGACGGGCAGCGGCCGCACGGCGACGACGGCCCGGGGCGACCGCCGGTGGGAATGCACTGCTCGGCGCCGCGTTGCACGACCGCATGACAACGATCGGCATCATCGGAGCAGGCAACATCGGATCCCAGCTCGCGCGCCTCGCCGTGCAGCACGGCCACGACGTCGTGATCGCCAACTCGCGCGGCCCCGAGACCCTGCAGGACCTGGTCTCGGAGCTCGGCGAGCACGCCCGCGCGGCCACCCGCGACGAGGCGGCAGCAGCGGGCGACATCGTCGTCGTGACCACCCCGCTCGCGGCGATCGAGACGATCCCGGTCGAACCCCTGGTCGGCAAGGTCGTCATCGACACCAACAACTACTACCCGCAGCGTGACGGCCACATCACGTCCCTCGACGAGGAGACGACGACCACCGCCGAGCTCCTGCAGGACCACCTGCGCGGTGCCCGGGTCGTCAAGGCGTTCAACCACATCGCCGCCACGGCGCTGACCGACGAGGCCACCCCCGCCGGCACCCCCGACCGCCGGGCCCTGGTGGTCGCGGGCGACGACGCCGACGCCAAGCGGGTCGTCTCCGACCTGATCGACGAGTTCGGGTTCGACGTGGTCGACGCGGGCCCCCTCGCCGAGGGCTGGCGCATCCAGCGCGACACCCCCGGGTACGTCACGCGGTACACCGCCGACGAGCTCCGGGCGAAGCTCGCCGAGGCGGAGCGCTACCGCGACATGTAGCCCCCACCTCCGCAACACGCCACGAAGGCGGTTCCCCGCAGCGGTACAGCTCGGCGCGGAGCCGCCTTCGTTGCGTCTCGCGAGCCCCGGCCGCGAGGCATCCTGCGCGAAGTGGACTGCGCGACCCCGGAACTGGGGCTGCGCAGCGGTCCATGCACGCGGATAGAAATGACGATGGATCAGAAGAGCGAGGGAGCACGAGTGGCGTCGCACCGCATGCCGGACCGAGACCGGCCGCGTCGAGCGGTCCCTGCGTGGGTCGTCGCACCCCCCGAGGACACCGCAGTCGGCCGGGAGGCACCACGCGCCCCCGCTCCGCAGGCACCCGTCCTCGACGCGGTCGCGGCCGTCCCCGTGGTCGCCCCCGGGACGCCGGGTGCGGCGGGTCCGACGCTGCCGCAGGACCCGACCGACGTGCTGCCCGCCGTCGACGTCGTCGTGCCCGACTACCCGCCGCAGGAGCACCTGCTCCCGCCGGCCCCGACCTCGCCCGCGGTGCAGGTGCCGCCGTTCGACACCGCACCCCTGCCGGTGTCCCCCGTCGACGCCGCCGAGTCGGGCGGCCCCCTCACTCCGCCGGTCGACCCGACGCACAGCGCCCACGCCCCGGCACCGGTGCAGCCCCCCGCTCCCGCCGCCCCCGTCGTCGGACAGCCCCGCTTCTCGGTCCCCGGACTCGAGCACGTCCTGGTCGAGGGCGCGGAACCCGAGCCCTCCGGACCGATCGGGTACCGCACGCCGGCGCGCTTCGCCCGGCAGCAGGCACCGCGGCCGACCGTCGTCGACCCTGCGCCGTCCGGCTTCGACGCCGTCATCGCAGCGCCCGCCGCGCCCACCGTCCAGGCACCGTCGGTCTTCCCGGGCGGACCCGCGGCCGTGTCCACGCCGGAGGCCGCCGTGCCCACGGCAGCGGCTGCCGCACCCACGGCAGTGGCCGGGCCGTCGGCAGCCGGTGCCCCGGTCGCCGGCGGTGTGTCCGCGCCCTACCGGCGGGGTCGCCGGTCGGGATCGGCCGCGGCTCGCACCGGCACCGACGCCGAGGTGGGCGGGCACGACGACGGTGAGCAGGGCCTCCAGGCCGACCGTCGGGCGTCCCGCGACCGCAGCCGCACCGCGATCGGGGCGACCCCGGCAGCCGTGCTCGGCGCCGTGACCGGTGTCGCCGCCCTCGCCCTCGCCGCCTGGTGGTTCACGGCGCCGGCGACGGTGCACGCGACCGGACTGGTCCTCGGAGTGCTCGCACTCGCGCTGTCGGTGACGGCCCTCCGGACCCCCGCGGCGACGTGGCAGCGACCGGTGGCGCTCCTCGGGGCGGTGCTCGGCGGTGTCGGCGCGCTCGTGCTCCTCTGGGCGGTCGCCGCGGCGCTGCTGGCACCCGCCGGCGTGACGCTGCCCGACCTCACCGGCACGGGGACGACGCCGACCCTCGCGCCGTAGCGCTCAGACGGCGCGGACGACCCCGCGGGACAGGATCGCGCTCGTCAGGGCGTCGATCGGCTCGCGCTGCACGGTCGGGTTCGCGATGAGCACGTAGTCGACGGCGGGCAGGTCGGGCAGCGAGAGCCGCTGCGACACCTTCACGAGGTCGGCCGGGATCAGCGAGTGCGGGAACACCGCGACCCCGATGCCCGCCCGGACCGCCGCGAGCACGCCGTTCACGTCACGGGTGTTGCAGGTGATCCGCCAGGTGCGCCCGGCGGACTCGAGGGCGTCGATCGCCATCTGCCGGCTGATGCTCGGCGCCTGGTACGCGATCAGCGGGACGGGCTCGTCGGCTTCGAGCGCGATGCCGTCCTGCGCCATCCACACCATCTGGTCGGTCGCGACGCGGGTGCCCTCGGCGGACTCCCCCGCGGTCTGCTTGATGAACACGAGGTCGAGCTGACCCGCGTGCACCCGGCGGAGGAGCGGCGCGGACTGGTTCACCGTCAGCTCGAGGTTCACCTGCGGGTGCAGCCGGCGGAAGTCCCGCAGGATGCGCGGCAGCTGGGTGATCGCGAGGTCGTCCGCCGCACCGAAGCGGAGCCGGCCGCGGGTCGCGGCCCCGGAGAAGTAGGCGTCGGCGGTCGCGTGCGCGGCGAGGATCGAGCGGGCGAACCCGGCCATCGCGTCGCCGTTGTCGGTGAGCGCCACCCCGCGGGTGTCCCGGGCCACGAGGGTCCTCGCCACCGCGGTCTCGAGCCGACGCACGTGCTGCGAGACGGTCGGCTGGCTGATGCCGAGGCGCTGCCCGGCGAGCGTGAAGCTGCCGGTCTCGGCGACGGCGAGGAACGTGCGGAGCAGCACCGGGTCGAGCACGTGACCTCCTCCGGCGGACGGGCCGCCGCCATTCGACATCGCAATGGAGTGATAGCCACCATAGGGGTGTCGAATGGGCCCGCGCCACGTAGTTTCGAACGGGTACCGACTCCATCCCCGACGATCCGGAGCCCCACCACCGTGAGTGCGTCATCGACGACCCTCCCTCCACCCACCGAACCACTCCCGATCCAGGCCGAGCGTCCACCGTGGCGGCACACCCTCATCGCCCTGTCGGTCCCCAACTTCCGACTGTTCACCGCGACCAACCTCGTGGCGATGACCGCGGGCTGGATGCAGCGGATCGCGCAGGACTGGCTCGTCCTGCAGCTCACCGGCTCCGTCGCGCAGGTCGGCATCACCGTCGCGTGCCAGTTCGCGCCGATGCTGTTCTTCGGGCTCTGGGGCGGGGTGCTCGTCGACCGGTTCTCGAAGCGCGCGCTCATGATGCTCACCCAGGGCGCCTTCGCGGTGCTCTCCGCACTGCTCGCCGTCCTGACCCTCACCGGCGTGGTCGAGGCGTGGCACATCTGGGTCATCGCGTTCCTGGTCGGGATGGTCACCGTCATCGACAACCCCGCGCGGCAGGTCTTCGTCACCGAGATCGTCGGGCACCAGCACCTGCGGAACGCGATCAGCGTCAACTCGAGCGTGTTCCAGCTCGGCGGGATGATCGGGCCCGCGCTGTCCGGAGCGCTGCTCGTCGCCGTCGGGGCGGGGTGGTCGTTCGGGGTGAACGCGATCGCGTGCGTCGCCGTGGTCGTGACGCTCGGGTTCCTCCGGACCTCGGAGCTCCACCGGACCCCGCCGATGCCGCGCGCCAAGGGACAGCTCGTCGAGGGCCTGCGCTACGCCGTCCGGAAGCCGACGATCCTGGTGCCGGTCGTGCTCATGGCGTTCTTCTCGGTGTTCGCCCTGACGATGCCGGTGCTGCTCTCGGCCTTCGCGTCCGAGGTCTACGACGTGGGCGCGGGCGGCTACGGGGTGTTCAACTCCGCGGTCGCGGTCGGAGCCCTGGCCGGGGCGCTGCTCTCGACCAGGCGCGCGACCGTGCGGCTGCGGACGATCGTCGGCGGGGTGTTCTGGACGGGCGTGCTGCTCGTCGTGAGCGGCTCGATCCCGGTGATCGCGCCGTTCACCGTGGCGCTCGTCGCGGTCGGGATGTCACAACTGCTGTTCATGACGGCGTCGAACTCGCTCGTGCAGCTGTCGTCGAACGTCGCGATCCGAGGCCGGGTGATGTCGCTCTACGTGCTCGTGCTGCTCGGCGGCCAGGCCGTGGGCGGGCCGGTCATGGGGCAGGTCGTCGACCACTTCGGCGCGCACGTCGGCATGGTGGTCGCCGGGGGCGTCCCCGCGGTGGCGGCGGTCGTCGCCGGCGTCGTGCTCGCACGGCGGGGCGGGCTGCACCTGGCGGTGCGGATGCGGCACCACGTGCCGCTGCCCGCGATCGAGGCGCGGTAGCGCGCGGCGCGCGGCGCGGCTGCGGGGTCGCGGCGCGCGGCGCGCGGCGCTGGAGCACAACCGAAAGCACGTCGCGCCACGGGAACACACGGCGCGACGTGCGTTCCGTTGTGCAGCAGCACGCCGCACCACGTAGCGGACGGGAGGCACGGGCCGACCCCGCACCGCGCCTCCCGTCCGGCAACGGAACACGCGCAGGGGCGCGGCACAACCGGAAGCACGTCGCGCCACGGGAACACACGGCGCGACGTGCGTTCCGTTGTGCGGGAGCACGCCGCACCACGCGACGGACGGGAGGCACGGTGCGACCCCGCACCGTGCCTCCCGCCCGTCAGCGGGTCGCGCCGGCCGCTCGCGTCAGTACGCGACGCCGAACCGCGCGCGGTGGTGCGCCGGGTGCTCGATCTCGTCGACGATCGCGATCGCGTAGTCCGCACCGGAGATGTCCGAGTTGCCCTCGGCGTCGGTGAGGAGCAGGTCGTCCGTGGTGCGGTAGGTGCCCCGACGCTCGCCGGGGTTGTACCCGCCGAAGGCCGCGGCCGGGCTCACGTAGAACCAGTCGACGTCGCCGGTGTACCCACCAGAGCGCAGGCGGTCGAGGATCTCACCGTGGCTCTTCGCCTCGCCCTTGAAGGCGTCGGGGAACTCGGCGGTCTCGTAGAGCGCCGGACCGCCCTCGGCGACGAGCAGCGAACCCGCACCACCGACGATGCCGAGCCGGGCGCCGGCAGCAGCCGCTGCGTCGACGAAGTGCTGGAACTTGTCCTTCAACTCACTGCCGTCCGCCTGGACCGCGTGCAGCGAGACCACGACGACGTCGGCGTCCTTCGTGACGTCCGCCACGAACGACGGGTCGAAGGCATCGCCCTGCGCGAGGGTGAGCCCCTCGGCGGCGTCGAGCTTGGAGGTGTCGCGAGCGACGGCGGTGACGGCGAGACCGCGGGACAGGGCCTCGCGGACGATGGCGGAGCCGGCGTACCCGGTGCCGCCGAAGACGACGATGTTGGTCATGAGAGTCCTTCCGTGACTGGTGCGACCGACGGTACTCGCGTTACTCTCTTCTGGGAAGTAGGCACCTCACAGTGCGTAACGGAGGTCGGGATGTCAGCACTCGAGTACAGCCCCTACGCGGCGGACTGCCCCTCGCGGCAGCTGCTCGACCGCATCGGCGACCGGTGGAGCGTGCTGGTGATCGGGTCGCTCGTCGACGGACCGCAGCGCTACTCCGCCGTCGCGAACCGGGTGCAGGGGGTGTCGCAGAAGATGCTCACGCAGACGCTGCGCGCGCTCGAGCGGGACGGACTGGTGACACGCACGGTCTTCCCCGAGATCCCGCCGCGGGTGGAGTACGAGCTCACCGAGCGGGGTCGCTCGCTGCGCGCGGTGCTGGCGCCGCTCGAGGACTGGGCGACGTCGCACATGGCGGACGTGCAGGACTCGCGCGACGTGTACGACGGGCGCTGAGCGCGTCGCCGTGTGGCGCTGTACCGCGCAGCACCGGGACCCGCACGGCACCGGTGCGGCGTCACGCGGCGCCGCGGACACGCGCGGCCGACCGCCGCTGACCGTCCGCAGGAAGACTCGGGAACCGGCGGTGGTTGCCTGGACACATGCGATCGATCGTCTACACGAAGCCCGGTGACAGCAGCGTCCTCGACCTGGTCGAGCGGGAGGTCCCCCAGCCCGGCCCCGGCGAGGTCCGCGTCCGCGTGGTCGTCTCCGGTGTGAACCCCACCGACTGGAAGGCCCGCGCCGGCGGTACCTACGGCGACGGCCTGCCCTTCCCCGAGATCACCCCGAACCAGGACGGTGCCGGCGTGGTCGACGCCGTCGGCGAGGGCGTCGAGACCCTGCACGAGGGCGACCGCGTGTGGCTGTACATGGCAGCCGCCAGCCGTCCCACCGGCACCGCGCAGGAGTACACCGTCGTCCCGGCAGAGCGCGCGGTCGTGCTGCCCGAGGGCACGAGCTTCGACGTCGGTGCCTCGCTCGGTGTCCCGGCGATGACCGCCCACCGCGCACTCACCACCCACGAGGACGGTCCGGACCGCCTGACCCCCGGTGCGCTCGAGGGCCGCACGGTCCTGGTCGCCGGTGGCGCCGGGGCGGTGGGGCACGCCGCGATCCAGCTCGCCCGGTGGGCCGGCGCGACCGTGATCAGCACGATCAGTTCCGACGAGAAGGCTGCCCTGGCGACCGCCGCCGGCGCGCACCACACCGTGAACTACCGCGACGAGGACGCCGCCGCGCGCATCCACGAGATCGCCCCGGACGGCGTCGACATCGTCGTGGAGGTCTCGATCCCGCAGAACGCCCAGCTCGTCGCCGACGTCCTGGCGAACCACGGCGTCGTGTCGATCTACGCGAACAACGGTGGCGACGACGCGACGCTGCCGATCCGTCCGAACATGTCGGTCAACGCGCGCTACCAGTTCCTGCTGCTGTACACGATCGGCGACCGAGCCCTGGCCGCCGCCGCCGAGGACGTCACCGCCGCGCTGCGCGCCGACGTCCTGCCCGTCGGCGAGGACGCCGGCCTCCCCCTGACGCGCTTCGCGCTCGAGGACACCGCGGCCGCGCACGACGCCGTCGAGGGCGACGCGGTCGGCAAGGTCCTGATCGACGTCGCGTCCGAGTAGGACCGGTCACCGACGCGACCGGGTGACGGACGGGAGGCGCGACCCGCGTCCGGACGCCGCGTCACCGAGGCGACCCGGTGACGGCCGGGAGGCGCGGGGCGGATCCGCCCCGCGCCTCCCGGCCGTCCCGCGCCCACCTGGTACACAGGACCCATGACCGACGTCTCGACGCCCGCGCCCGGAACCAGAGCACTCGTCCTCGGGGGTGGCGGCGTCGCCGGCATCGCGTGGGAGGTCGGGGTCCTCTCCGCCCTGCAGGACGCCGGGGTCGACCTCGATGCAGCGGACCTCGTCGTCGGGACGAGCGCCGGCAGCGTCGTCGGGTCGTTCGTCCGCGCCGGCGCCGTGGCCCAGGCGTACGAGCAGCAGCACGCGCCGCTGCCGAGCACCTACGTCGAGCCGGAGCGGATCGCCGGCGAGGACTTCCAGGACCGCCTGCTGCAGGTGCTCGCGGGCGCGACCTCGGAGCAGGACGCCCGTGCGCGGCTCGGTGCCGTGGCGCAGCAGGTCGTCACCGGGCAATCCGACGACGAGCGCACCGCGACCTTCGCCGAGACGCTGCCGTCGACCGACTGGCCGGAGAAGCGACTCGCACTGACCACGATCGACGCCCTCGACGGGGCGTTCCGGGTGCTGACCGCGGAGTCGGGCGTGCCGCTCCCCCGCGCCGTGGCCGCGAGCTGCTCCGTGCCGTTCGTGTGGTCCCCCGTGCACATCGACGGCGTCCCGCACTACGACGGTGGGCTCCGCTCGGCCACCAACGCGGACGTCGCCGCCGGGTACGAGCGCGTGCTCGTCGTCGCGTGCGGGCCGGAGGGACCGTCGCCGCTCGGGCCGTGGCTCGACCTGGCGGTGGAGTCCCTGCGGGCCGGCGGCAGCTCGGTCGAGACGATCGTGGCGGACAGCGGGGCGCAGCACGCGTTCGGCGAGAACTCGTTGTCGCTGTCGACGCAGGCGCCCTCGGCGACCGAGGGTCGACGGCAGGGCGAGGCGGCGGCGGAGGCGATCGCGGCGTTCTGGGCGTAGCCGTCGGCGGTCGCCGGCGCGGTGCCCGTCAGGTCTCGAGCGCGCCGTTCCCGACACCACACGCGTCGATCGACGGGTGCGGTGTCGCACGATGCACACGCACCAGGTGCGGTCGCATGCTCCGACGTTGCACGCGTCGATCGACGCGTGCAACGTCGCGAGGACGGGCGGCAGCCGTCAGACGAACGCGGCCTCGCCCGTGATCGCCCGGCCCACGATGAGGGTGTTCACCTCGCGCGTCCCCTCGTACGAGTAGATCGCCTCGGCGTCGGAGAAGAACCGCGCGACACCCTTGTCGAGGACGATGCCGTTGCCGCCCTGGACCTCGCGGCACCAGCCGACGGTCTCGCGCATCTTCGCCGTCGCGAACGCCTTCGCCATCGCGGAGTGCTCGTCGCCGCCGATCCCCTGGTCCTGCATCGCCGAGGCCTGCGTGCACAGCGCGATCGACGCGGTGATGTTCATCAGGGACCGCACGAGCAGGTCCTGCACCATCTGGTGCGCGGCGATCGGCTTGCCGAACTGCACGCGCTCGCGGGCGTAGGCGAGCGCTGCCTCGTAGGCACCGATCGCGATGCCGACGGCCTGCCAGGCGACCTCCGTACGGGTGAGCCGGAGCACCGCCGCCGTGGTGCGGAACGAGTCCGCGCGCTGGAGTCGGCGCGACTCGGGCACCCGGACGCCGTCGAGCACGATGTCGGCGTTCTGCACGGTGCGCAGCGCGATCTTGTCCTCGATCTTGGTGGCGGTGAAGCCCGGCGTGTCCGTGGTGACGAGGAAGCCCTTGACCTGCTGGTCGGCGACGTCCTTCGCCCAGATCACGACGACGTCCGCGAAGGTCGCGTTGCCGATCCACCGCTTCTCGCCGTCCAGCACCCAGGTGTCGCCCTCGCGCCGCGCCGTGGTGCGGAGCCCGCGCGCCGAGTCACTGCCCGACAGCGGCTCGGTCAACCCGAACGCGCCGACGACCTCGCCGCGAGCCATCCGCGGCAGCCACTCCTGCTGCTGCTCGTCGCTGCCGCCGACGGCGATCGAGTTCATCGCGAGGCCGGACTGCACCCCGATGAACGTGGAGACGCCGGCGTCGATGCGACCGAGTTCGAGCGCCGCCCAACCGCGGTACACGGCCGAGTTCTCGAAGTGCCGCACGAGCGGGATGCCCGGGCCGTACATGCCGAGCTCGGCGAGCGGCGCGATGGTCTGCACCGGGAACTCCGCACGGGCCCAGTACTGGTCGGCGATCGGACGGACCTCGGCCTCGAGGTACGCACGCAGCTGCCCGAGCGACTCCCGCTCACGGGCCGTGAGCCCCTCCTGGAACCGGTAGAAGTCGGACTCGAGCAGGGGCGTGTCGGTGATCGACGTTGACATGACACCAACGATGCATCATTCTCGAAAACGTTGCAAGACCGGCATCGGCACTCAGGGGGAACGGTGAGGAACGAACCACTCGGCACGCTCGGGTCGACGCTCGTCCCGAGCGCGCTGGCCGCCAGACTGGAGGCCCACGGCGACGCCCGACGCGCGTTCCGTTCCGCACGACGCGCGTTCATCGACGGGGCGCGCATCGACATGGGCTCGCTCGCGTCGTCGCTCGGTGTCGACCGCACCTCGCTGTTCCGGTGGGTCGGCAACCGCGACCAGCTGCTCTCGGAGATCCTGTGGTCGCTCGCCGTACCGACGTTGGACGCCGCGGGGCGGGCGGCGGCCCCGTCCGGCGCGGCGCGGATCGTCGACGTGCTCGACCACTTCACGGCGGACCTCATCCGCGCGCCGTACTTCCGCGCCTTCCTGACCCGCGAACCGAGCCGCGCCCTGCGCCTGCTCACGACGACCGACAGCGACGTGCAGCGCCGGTTCGTCGCCGTCGTGACCTCCGTCATCGCGACGGAACAGGAGGCCGGGGCGTTCGACCCGGCGCCGCTGTCCGCGGAGGAGCTCGCACGGCTGCTGGTCCGCGTGTCGGAGTCGTTCACCTACGCGGACCTGATCTCCGGCGACGACCCCGATCCCGTCCGGGCGAGGACGACGTTCGCGTACATCCTCCGCCCGTGACGGCCGGGGCCCGTCGCCGTCCGGTCACTTCTGCGCGGCGAGCTCCAGGTTGATGTCGTCCGGGTCCTGCACCGAGAGGATGACCATGCCGGCGTCCCCGAGGTCGGTGACCTCGCCGTGCTCGATGCCGGCGGCGTCGAGGCGTTCGGCAGCAGCGTGCAGTTCGTCGACGGAACCCACGACGAAGCTCACGTGGTCGAGGCCGACGGTGTCCGGGTCGAAGCGCTGTCCGCTCGGCGCGACCGGGCGCAGCCCGAAGAGCTGGTCGCCGACCGGGAAGATCGCGCCGCCGTAGAGCCGCTCACGGTCCTCGGTGATGCCGGGCTCGTCGGCGTGCTCGCTGAAGTCCATCGCCGGTGCCGTACCGAGCAGCTGCTCGTAGAAGGCCTTGCTGCGGTGGATGTCGGTGACGGTGACCCGCACGTGGGCGAGGCCGAGGGGCTTGACGATCTGTTCGCTCATGCACCCGAGCCAACGCCGGAGGGCTGAGCGACACCGGGCAGCGTGCGGCTACCGGCCAGCCCGGCGCACCCGGTCGGTCAGGCGTCCGACGGTCGCGGCGCCGCGAGCTCCAGGTTGATGTCGTCCGGGTCCTGCAGCGACAGGATGACGAGTCCGAACGGTTCGAGGTCCGTCACCGCCCCGTGCACGATGCCCGCCGCGTCGAGCCGTTCGACGGCGCGGTGGAGGTCGTCCACGGACCGGACCCGGAGGCTGAGGTGGTCGAGGCCCACCCGGTCGGGGTCGAAGCGGTCGCCCGCGGAAGCGACCGGTCGGAGCCCGAGCGTCTGCCCGTGGAACGTGAACGAGCACCCGCCGTACGTCCGCCAGGGGTCGTCGTGGATCGTGGGGTCGTCGATCTCGTCGCTGAAGTCGCTCCCGGGGGCCGTGCCGAACAGCTGTGCGTAGAACGCCTTGCTCCGTCGGATGTCCGTCACGGTCAACCGGACGTGCGCGAACCCCTGCGGATCGACGATGCCGCCGTCGGCCGTCCTCACCGGAAGCCCGCGGTGTCGAGGACGTGCCGAGGGAGCCCGTGGCCCGTGCAGCGATCTCGACGTCGGACGCCTCGGAAGACATCGCGCACGTGGTCGCCGCAGCCGGTCCACGAGGTCTTGCCGCACACCGGGCACTGGACGGACTCGCACATGCGATCGACGGTACGCAGCGCGGCTGCCAGACGGTACGGCGTACCGTCCCCCACGCGTCCGACGGTCCGGAAGGCGCACGGACCGCCTCACGGATCGAACCACGAATGCGACATCGAACCAGCGCGCGGTGCTGGTTCGATGTCGCTTCCGTGGTTCGACTCCGGCCGCCCGCGCGTCGGGCGGCCCGGTCGAGCCGCCCGACGCCGGTCAGATCAGCGCGTCGGTGAGGTGGTTCGGTGTGCCGAAGCGGTGCGCCGTGATCGACACCGCCTGCTCGCGGAGGAACGGGAGCAGCTCGATCCGCCCGGCCTCGGTCACGGGCTCCCCGTACACGGCGACGTCCGGACGGCCACCGATCGCGGTCGTCAGCGCCGCGGTGTCGCCGCCGACGAGCCGCACGCGGGTGGACTCGCCACGCTCGACGCGCTTCGCGAAGGCCTCGTCGGACTGCCCCTCGGCGACGGACCGGACGTTCGGGAGGGCGCGGACGGCCGATGCGACGACCGACGGCAGCGCGGCCACCGACGAGACGTCGATCGTCGTCCCGGCGCGGACCGCCGCGGCCACGACACGCACGAGGTCGGCGACCGCGGGCTCCTCCGCCGACGCCAGGCGGACGTGGACTCCGGGGTACGGCAGGTACCGCGCGATGTTCCGCTCGGCCGAGAGCGCCGAGACGTCGACCGCTGCACCGAAGAGCGACGACCAGGCCTGCTCGTCGGACGCGGCGGCCCGCTCGAGCGACTCCGACGTGACCCCGGCTGCGCTGAGGAACGAGCGCACGGGGGCGGACGTCGCCCCACCGGCCGACGCCGGTACCGGCGACCACGAACCGAGCCCGAGCAGGTAGTTCAGCCCGCCCGCCTTGGTGCCGGCTCCGACGGCGGACTTCTTCCACCCGCCGAAGGGCTGCCGCCGCACGATGGCACCGGTGATCCCGCGGTTCACGTAGAGGTTGCCCGCCTCGATCCGGTCGAGCCACGTGCCGATCTCGGACGCGTCGAGCGAGTGCAGTCCCGAGGTCAGGCCGTAGTCGACCTCGTTCACGATGTCGATCGCCTCGTCGAGGGTCTTCGCGGTCATGATGCCGAGGATCGGGCCGAAGTACTCGGTGCGGTGGAACGCCGAACCACGCCGGACGCCGTCGCGGACACCGGGGCTCCACAGCTTGCCGGTGTCGTCGAGGCGCTTCGGTGCGACCGCCCACGACTCCCCCGAGCCGAGCCTCGTCAGACCCTCGAGCAGCTTGCCGGCGGCGGGCTCGATGATCGGCCCCATCTGCGTCGTCGGGTCGGTCGGGTACCCGACGGTGAGCGAGGACACGGCGTCGAGGAGCTGCGAGCGGAAGCGGCGCGACGACGCGACGGACCCGACGAGCACCACGAGCGAGGCGGCGGAGCACTTCTGCCCGGCGTGCCCGAAGGCGGAGGCGACGACGTCCTTGACCGCGAGGTCGAGGTCGGCGGACGGGGTGACGATGATCGCGTTCTTGCCCGACGTCTCCGCGAGCAGCGGCAGGTCCGGACGGAACGACCGGAACAACTCGGCCGTCTCGTACGCGCCGGTGAGGATCACCCGGTCGACCTGGGGAGCAGCGACGAGCTGCTTGCCGAGGTCGTCCTCGGCCACCTGGACGAAGGCGAGCACGTCGGCCGGGACGCCGTGGGCGTCGAGCGCGGTCTCGATGACCGTCGCCAGCACGGCACCGCAGCGCTCGGCCGGGGGCGCGGGCTTCAGCACGACGGCCGACCCGGCAGCGAGGGCCGCCAGGGTCGAGCCGGCCGGGATCGCGACGGGGAAGTTCCACGGCGGCGTGACCAGCGTCAGCGCGGCCGGCGAGAAGGACGCGCCGTCGACGTCGTCGAGCTGCGCGGCGAGCTCGCCGTAGAAGTGCGCGAAGTCGATCGCCTCGGACACCTCGACGTCGGCCTGGTCGATCGTCTTGCCGGCCTCGGCCGCCATGACCTCGACGAGGGCGGCGCGGTTCGCCTCCAGCGCGTCGCCGACGGCGTGGAGCACCGCGCCGCGCGCAGCACCGGACCACGAGCCCCACTCGGTCCCGGCGGCGCGGACGCGACCCAGGACGGTCTCGAGCTGCTCGGCGGAGGTGAGCCGGGCCTCCTGGACGGCACGTTCCCCGAGCGTCGACGTGGCGACGCGCGACGTGATGGCCGCACCCCACTCGCGGACCGTCGCGACCGACGGGTCGCTGTCCGGCGTGTTCTCGAAGTGACCGGGGCGGGGGCGCTCGACCGCCGCGTACCGGTCGCCGACGCGGTGCGGCGCCGGGGCGTCCAGGCCACCGGGCTGCGAGAGCGGGGCCAGGGAGTCGCGGAACCGGGCTTCCTCGCGGGCGAAGAGCGCGGGCGACGACGCCAGCGAGAAGACCGCCGACATGAAGTTCTCCTGCGACGCGCCTTCCTCGAGCCGTCGGATCAGGTAGGCGATCGCCACGTCGAACTCGCCCGGGTGGACGACCGGCGTGTAGAGCAGCAGCGAGCCGACCGTGCGACGGACCGCCTCGGCCTGCCCCTGCGCCATGCCGAGCAGCATCTCGAACTCGATGCCGTCACGGACGCCGCGCTCCCCGGCGAGCAGCCAGGCGTGCGCGACGTCGAACAGGTTGTGCCCGGCGACGCCGACGCGCACGTTCGCGATGCGCTCGGGCGTGAGGGCCCAGTCGAGCACGCGCTTGTAGTTGGTGTCCGAGTCCTGCTTCGTGTGCCAGGTGGCGAGCGGCCACCCGTGCACCGAGGCCTCGACCTGCTCCATCGGCAGGTTCGCGCCCTTGACGAGGCGGACCTTGATGTCGGCACCGCCGCGGGCACGACGAGCGGCCGACCACTCCTGCAGGTGCTGCATCGCGGCGAGCGCGTCCGGCAGGTACGCCTGGAGCACGATGCCGGCTTCGAGGTCGGTGAACTCCGGCTCGTCGAGGAGCTTCGTGAAGACCGCGATCGTCAGGTCGAGGTCCTTGTACTCCTCCATGTCGAGGTTGATGAACTTGCGCGGCGAGCTCTGCACGGCGCGACGGAAGAGCGGGCGGAGCTTCGCGATGATGTCCTCGACCGCGTGGTCGAACGCCCACGGCGAGTGCGGGTGCACGGTCGACGAGACCTTGATCGAGACGTAGTCGACGTCGTCACGGGCGAGGAGCCGCTGCGTGCCCTCGAGCCGGCGCGAGGCCTCCTTCTCACCGAGCACCGCCTCGCCGAGCAGGTTCACGTTCAGCCGGACGCCGTCGCGCTTGATCTTCGCGATCGCCGGCCCCAGCTTGGCGTCGGTCGCGTCGACGATGAGGTGTCCGACCATCTCGCGGAGCACCCGCCGCGCGATCGGGACGACGACACCGGGCAGCACCGGGGCCATGCCACCGCCGAGCCGGACGAGCCCGCGGAGCGCGGCGGGCAGGAACCCCGGCGCACCGGGCGCGATCTGCCGGAGCTTCCGGGCGGCCACCCCGAGGTCCTCGGGCCGGACGACGCCGTCGACGAACCCGACCGCGAAGTCGAGCCCGGCCGGGTCGGCGAGGACGCCTGCGAGCTGCTTCGCCGAGCCGTCGACCGGGTAGGTCTCGGCCTCGGCCAACCACTGGCGGACGAGGGCGACGGACTGGTCCGCCAGGTCGTCGTGCGGGGTCGGTGCGGCTTCGGCGTCGCGTGCCTGGAGGTCGGTCATGGGTTCAGTGTGGAGTTCGAGAAGCGTAAGCGGAAGCAACTCCTGCTGATGCGTACCGTGCAGGACAGCTACTGTGTCTGCATGCTCGACGTCCGTCGTCTCGTCCTCCTCCGGGAGCTCTCGATCCGGGGCACCGTGGCAGCCGTCGCGGAGGCCCTGAACTTCACGCCGTCCGCGGTTTCGCAACAGCTCGCCGTGCTCGAGCGTGAGGCCGGCGTACCCCTGCTCCGCAAGGTCGGCCGTCGCCTGCAGCTCACCCCGCAGGCCGAGGTGCTCGTGCAGGCCGCCGGGCACGTGCTCGACGTGCTCGACCAGGCGCAGGCGCAGGTGGAGTCGTCGCTCCCCACGGTGCAGGGACGGGTCCGCGTGGCGGTGTTCCAGTCGGCCGCCCTCGCCCTCATGCCGAACGCGCTGCACGAGATGGCCGTCGCGCACCCGGACGTGCGCATCGAGATGGTCCAGGGCGAGCCCGAGACGGCACTGCACGAGACGTGGGCCCGCGAGTTCGACATGGTGATCGCCGAGCAGTACCCGGCACACACCGCGCCGCACCTGTCCGGGCTGCACCGGTCGGACCTGACGACGGACGAGGTGCGCCTCGCGCTGCCGCCGGTCGACACGGCCCTGGCACCGGTGTCGTCCATCGAGGACGCCGAGGCGATGCCGTGGGTGATGGAGCCCCGCGGCACGGCGTCGCGGCACTTCGCCGAGCAGGTCTGCCGCCGGTGGGGCTTCGAGCCCGACGTGCGGTACGAGACCGCCGACCTGCAGACCCAGATCCGCCTGGTCGAGTCCGGGAACGCCGTCAGCCTCATGCCCGACCTGATGTGGACGGGTCGGACCACCACGTGCCGGCTCGTCGACCTGCCCGATCGTCCGCGACGGACGATCTTCACCGTGGTCCGCGCCGCAGGGTCGTCCTCCCCGGCGGTCCGTGCGCTCCGCGACGCCCTCGAACGCGCGGCGGCGTCCGTGCACCGCTGACCTGCGGAGCCTGGCGGGAACCCGCAACTCCCCCAACTCAGGTCACAACTGCACATCGACGGCGCGTTCGGAGACCTGCGCACCCTACGATCCGAGCAGGTCGAGGATGCTCGGCCGATCCTCAGGTCCGGCACCCGACCGGACACGAACCAGGGGGAAGACGTGCGCCGCAGCACCTCCACCGTCCGACGCGCCTGTGCCGTCGGCACGACCATCGCCCTCGTCGGTCTCACGACCGGCCTCGGCATCATGACCGCGACCGCCGCCTCCGCCGCCCCGGCGGACCAGGTGTCGAGCTCGCAGGTAGCGACGAGCGGGGACCAGGCCGCCTCGAGCAGCCAGGGCACCGGCACGCAGGACCCGGACGGCGGCCAGGCCACCGCCGGGACCGACGCGACGACCGGCTCGGGCGACGACACCGCTGCGGGCACCGCGCCCGACGGCAGCACCGAGACCGGCACCGACACCTCGGGCGCGATGCCCGACACCGACGGCACCGGCACCGGCACCGGCGCCACGCCGGGCAGCACCGGCAGCACGGCCCCGGCGTCCGGCTCCCCGACGGTCGACACGACACCCACCGACGCCCCGACCGAGGCGCAGCAGGACGCCCCCGCCGTCACCATCGTCGGCGACGCCCGGACCGGCAACACCCTCGAGGCGAAGCCGACCGGGTTCGACGAGGACGGCAGCTTCCGGTTCGTCTGGACGATCGACGGCGAGCCCGGTGCCGCGACGCTCGCGAAGGTCGACTCGCTCACCCTGGACGAGGCGCTCGCGGGCAAGCGGGTCACCGTGACCGTGACGGGCACGCCGACCGACGGTACGGCCGCCCACACGACGAGCGCGACCTCCGAGACGATCACGCAGGCCCCGGTGTTCGTCGACGAGTCCGGCGAGCCGATCGTCGAGGGCGCGGACGTCGACGACCCCCAGTACCTCGACGCCACTGCCGGCGAGCGGTTCTCGTACACCTTCCACGCCGACGGCTTCCCGGCGCCGAGCTACCGGCTCGACTGGTACTGGGACGACGAGGACGGCGACGACACCGTCGTCTCGACGGAGGGACAGCAGCGAGCGCAGGAACACGCGACAGCGAACGCGCAGCGGAACGCCTTCGGAGCGGTCGGTTCCGGCTGGCAGGCGGACGAGGGCGACGACGAAGAGTCCGGGCCCGAGGTCCAGCTGCCGGAGGGCTTCACCTTCGACCCGGCGACCGGTGTCCTGAGCGGCTCCACCGACCTCGCGTTCTCCTACGACTTCGCCGTCACCGCGACGAGCGGCACGGTCTCCACGACGCAGTACGTCGAACTGACGGTGGCCCCGGGCAAGCCCGCCGGTTTCCTGGTCACCACGGGCGACGCAGCGACCCTCGAGACCCAGCGGCCCGTCCTGTGGGTCATCAGCCCCCGGGGCGACGTCACGACGATCACGATCGACCTCGACGAGGACGATCTCTGGTCGGCGATCGACATCCAGGACGGCGGCCGTCCGACGGTGCAGCAGAACGGCACGCTCTTCGTCTCCGGACAGCCGGTCGACCGGTTCGGCAACTACGTCGAGAACTTCGACGAGGACGGCGACCCGATCGTCGTCGAGACGGTCACGTCCGACGTCGCGACCGACGTCATCGAGCGCCTGGACGACGAGGACGGTGGCGGTGCCTCCGTCACCTTCCCGCATGCCTCGGTGCACACCCTGACGGTGTCGGCACCGTCGATGCAGGGCACGTCGTTCGCCGTCGAGGTCGTCCCGACCGCCGCGCCGGCCCTCACCCCGACCACGCCCGCCGCCGCAGCACCGATCACGCGTCCGACGCCCGGTCGCCTCGCGTACACCGGCACCGACGTGTCAGCACCCGTCGCGTGGACGCTCGGCCTGCTCGTCGCGGGTGCCGGACTGCTGGGCGCGGGGATGTTGCGTCGCCGCCGAGCGCAGCGCTGACACGACGCCTCCGGCCGGTCGGTCACGCCGTGGCCCGGCCGGGAGGCTCCTCCCGCGGCCCCGCCGTGTCCCTCGCGGACACGACGGGGCCGCTCCACGTCCATGGGGACACGGGCCGTCGGCTGCCCGTCCCACCGGGGCACGCGTCGGTAGCGTGGGCCGCATGCCCACGCTGCTGCACATCGACTCCTCCGCCGACCTCACCCACTCGCGTTCGCGCGCCCTGACCGCCGCGTTCGCGGACGCCTGGCGCGCCCGCGGGCCGGAGTACACGGTGGTGCGTCGGGACCTGCACGTCGACCAGCTCCCGCACCTCGAGACCTCGGCACTGCACTGGGCAGCGTCCGACCGCACCGCCGAGGAGTCCGTCGCGCCCGAGGCCGAGGCACTCCGCCAGGAGGTCATCGACGAGCTCCTCGCCGCGGACGCCGTCGTCGTCGGGGCGCCGCTGTACAACTACACGGTGCCGTCGACCCTCAAGGCCTGGATCGACCGGGTCCACGTGCCCGGGGTCCTCGCCGGCGACGTCCAGCCGCTCGCCGGTCGGCCGGTCGTGACGGTCGTCAGCCGCGGCGCCACCTACGACGCCGGCTCCCCGACCGAGACCTGGGACCACGGCTCGCCCGTGCTGCACCTGATCCTCGGGACGGCGCTCGGCATGAAGCTGTACCCGGTGACCGTCAGCGCCACCCTCGCAGACCGGATCCCGGACCTCGCACCGCTCGCCGAGCACGCGTCGGCCGAGTTCGCCGACGCCCGGACCACGCTCGAACGACTCGCCGCGACGGTCGTCTGAGCCGGACCGGAGGCAGCCGGACCGGCGTCAGCCGGACCGATCTCAGTCTCGCCGGATCTCGTCCGCCCGGCCGAGCAGGTCCGCGTGGAAGGCCGTCTGCGTCAGCGCGCTCGCGAGCAGGAACCCCGTCATCGAGTCGATCCCCCCGCTGAACGGCACGCGCGAGGCGACCTCGAACAGGGTCGGGGACGTCAGGGTGTCGAGCGCCGCGGCGACGTGGTGCGAACGCTCCGCTCGGTGCCGGGCGAGCGTCCGGGCACGCGTGACGACGTCGCGGAAGCGGTACTCGTGCCCCGGACAGACCTCGAGGTCGCCGTACCCGTCGAGCCGTGCGAGGGAGGACAGGAGGTCGCCGAGCGGGTTCGTGGTCGTCCGGCCGCCGAGTCCGATCCCGGAGTTGATGCGCGGCAGCACGTGGTCGCCGGTGAAGAGCAGCCCGTCGCCCTCGTCGACGAGGCACAGGTGCCCGGCGGTGTGCCCCGGTGTCCACAGCGCCCGGACCTCGCGACCGGGGATCGGCAGCACGTCGCCGTCCGCCACGAGCAGGTCCGCGAAGGGCTCGACGGCGCGACCGAGGCCGATCCGTCGTCCGCTCCCCCACGCGGCGACCACGCCGGCGACCAGCTCCGCGGGCAGCCCCCACCCGGCGATGTCGGCGTCGTTCGCGGCCGCGTCCTCGCGCTCCCGCCGCAGGGCCTCGACCTCGAGCCGGTGCATCGCGATCCGAGCCCCGCTCGCACGCCGGAGCGCGGCGGCAGCACCGAGGTGGTCGGCGTGCAGGTGCGTCACGACGACGAGTCCGACCTGGTCGACCGAGCGCCCGATCGCCGCGAGACCGGCGCGGAGCACTGCGAGCTCGTCGTCCTCCGCCCAGCCGGGGTCGATCACGGCGAGGGTCCCGTCGGTCCCCTCCACCACGTAGGACAGGGTCGCGTCCGGCACGCCCCCGCGGAACGGCACCGCGAGGGTCCAGACGCCGGGGCGCACCTGCTCGACGGGCGGCAGGACGCCGTCGCGGAGCGCGGCGGCCTGCACGGGGCTGATCGGTTCCGGTGCCGGCGCTGCCGGCGGGGGCACGGTCGTCACGCGACCACCATAGTGACGACGCCCGCGCGCCGGGGTGGGCCGCGCCTCCCGGTCGGGACCCGTGCGCGTCGCGACGGACGGACGGCGCCGAGCCGAGCCTCCCGTCCGCCGGAGCGACCGCGAGTAGACAGGCCACATGGAGATCGCACCGATGCTCGCCAAGGCCGTCGCCACCGTGCCCGACCCCGACAGCGTCCGCGGCGGACTGCGGTACGAGCCGAAGTGGGACGGCTTCCGGGGGATCGTGACGGTCGACGGCGACGACGTCACCATCGGCAGCCGCGGGGCGAAGCCGCTCACCCGGTACTTCCCGGAGCTCGTGGAGGCCTTCCGCGCGCAGTTCGGCGGACGCGGCCACCCCGTCGTGCTCGACGGCGAGGTGGTCCTGCGGAGCGGCGAGCCGGGGAGTGAGCACCTGGACTGGGAGGCCCTCTCCCAGCGGATCCACCCGGCGGAGTCGCGCATCCGCACGCTGAGCGTCGAGACCCCAGCACAGTTCGTCGCGTTCGACCTGCTCGCCGTCGACGGGACGGAGCTGCTGGACCTGCCGTTCGACGAGCGGCGCGAGCGGCTGGAGGCACTCGCCGACGGCATGACCGACCCGCTGTTCGTCACCCGCACCACGCTCGACGTCGACCTCGCCCGCGATTGGCTGACCACGTTCGAGGGCGCCGGCCTGGACGGCGTCGTGGCCAAGCCCCGGGCGAAGGCGTACGAGCCGAACAAGCGCACCATGCTCAAGGTGAAGCACCACCGGACCGCCGACGTCGTCGCGATCGGGTACCGCGTGCACAAGAGCGGCAGCGGCGTCGGCTCGCTGCTCGTCGGGCTGTACGACGCGGACGGTGACCTCCGCCAGGTCGGCGGCGTCTCCGCCTTCACCGACCGCCGGCGGCAGCAGTTGGTGGAGGAGCTCGAGCCCGTCGTGCTCCGCGATGCGGACGGGAGGCCCGTCACCGGTGACGGGGAACGGTCGCGGTTCTCGTCGGGTCGCGACACCTCGTTCGTCCGGCTCGCGCCGGAACGCGTGCTCGAGGTGCGGTACGACCAGATGGAGGGCGACCGGTTCCGGCACACGGTGCAGTTCGAGCGATGGCGACCCGACCGCGACGCCCGGTCGTGCGGGTTCGATCAGCTCGATGTCCCATCTGCGTACGACCTGCGCGACGTGTTGTCCTAGCGCTTGCACCGGCCGCCGCGCGTCAATATGCTCGCAGTAGTTAGGCTAACTAGTGACTTCCGGACGGGAATCCGGGGGCACGGTGGAGACGGGAGCGGGACATGATCATCGACGGCATCAGCGACGCCAACCGAGGCACCTGGTCCCGCCTGACGCGACTGCACACGGCGAGCGTCACGCTGCCGATGCACACCAGCCGGGTCGCGAAGCCCGAGCACCGCGCCGAGGACGTCGCCGCGGCCTGAGCCGGCCCGGTCAGGGCCGGTCCGTCTCGCACGGTCCGTTCCGCGCTTCAGGCCTTCTTGGCACGGGACGGCTGCACGCGCGGCGGCTCCCCCGGCATCTTCGGGAAGTCGGGCGGGAACGGCAGCTCGCCGAGCCCGGACGCCAGGTCCCGTTCCCACCACCCGAGCAACGGAGCGATGTCCCCCGGCTGAGCGTGCATCGACTCCCACGGATCGCCGAGGGTCCGCAGCCGTTCCGGGACGGCGATCACCGTCAGGGTCGTCGGGTCCACGCTGTCGAGCTCGTCCCAGGTGATCGGCGTCGAGACGCTCGCATGTGCCAGGGCTCGCGGGCTGTAGGCGCCGGCCATCGTGCGGTCGCGGTTCGCCTGGTTGAAGTCGACGAAGACGCGCTGCCCGCGCTCCTCCTTCCACCACGCCGTCGTCACACGGTCGGGCATCCGCCGCTCGAGCTCCCGCGCCGCCGCGATCACCGCGTGACGGACGTCGAGGAAGTCGTGCTCGGGCCGGATCGGTGCGAACACGTGCAGGCCGCGGTTGCCGCTGGTCTTGATCCACGCCGTGAGCCCGACCTCGTCGAGCACCTTCCGGAGCTCGTGCGCGACGGGCACGGTGTCGTGGAAGTCGGTGCCCGGCTGCGGGTCGAGGTCGATGCGCAGCTGGTCGGGGTGGTCGGAGTCCTCGGCGCGGCTCGCCCACGGGTGGAACACGACGGTGTTCATCTGCGCTGCCCACACCGCGACCGCCGGCTCGTCGACCACGAGCTGCGGGTGTGACCGGCCGCTCGGGTAGGTGACGACGACGTCGCGCACGTACTCGGGAGCACCCTTCGGCGGGTTCTTCGAGAAGAACGAGTCCCCGTCGATGCCCGACCCGAACCGCTGCAGCGAGATCGGTCGGTCCCCGTTGGCCCGGACGAAGGGCTCCCCGACGGCGACCAGGTACTCGGCGAGGTCGAGCTTCGTGATGCCGACCTCGGGGAAGAGCACGCGGGACGGGCTGCTGATCCGCACCTCCCGGTCGCCGTCCGGACCCGGGACCGTCAGCGTCGTCGCCTCGCTCGCCATGCAGCGGACCGTACACGGCCGGCGCTCCGGACGCCCCCGGCCCCGGCCTGCCCTCGGCCCCGCCCTCCCCGCCGAGCTCTCCCCGCCGAGCGGGCCATTTCTGTCACGCTCACCGCCGTCGGCCGACGAGTTCCGCCCGCTCGGCGCACCACGCGCGGCATGTCCTGCCCGCTCGGGGACGGCCGTGGAGGGACCGGCTGCGGAGGGGCGGCTGCGGAGGGCCGGCGAGCGGCACGGGGACGGGCGTGGAGCGTCGTTCGAGCGACGCCGGGCACGATGGACCGGTGACGGCGTACCTCGGGGTGGACCTGGCGTGGGGCCTCGGCAGCGACCGGAAGCCCGCGAACGAGACCGGTCTCGTCGCGATGGCCGACGACGGCACGATCACGGACGCCGGGTGGGCCCGCGGGGTCGACGCCGTGACGGACTGGATCGCGGCGCACCTCGGGCGACGGACCCTGGTCGCTGTCGACGCCTCGCTCGTGGTGACGAACCCGAGCGGCATCCGCGAGGCCGAGCGGCAGGTCGGGCAACGCTACGGCCGGTGGAGGGTCGCGGCGAACCCGACGAACCTGGCCTCGGCGGCGAGCGCCGGGGCACGGCTGCTCGACCGGCTGACGGACCTCGGGATCGGCTACGTCAGCGACACCGCGGCGATGCGGGAGCGCACCGGGCAGGCGGCCTTCGAGTGCTACCCGTACACGACCCTCGTGGGGGTCGAGGAGCTCGGCTACGACGACGAGCGTCCGCGCTACAAGCGCCTCGACCTGAAGCTCCCGGCCGCCGTCGCCCGACAGCGGCGCGCGGAGGCGTTCGACGACCTGGTGCACCGGCTGCGCACGACCCCGCTCGACCCGCCGCTGCTGCTGGACTCCCATCCCCTGACGGCCGGGCTCGCCGAGCCGTCGGTGCTGCACGGGCCGACGCACAAGCACCGGGAGGACCTGCTCGACGGCGCCCTGTGTGCCTGGACCGCCGCGTTCTGGGAGCGGCACGGCGACGAACGGGTGCAGGTGCTGGGAGGTGATCCGGGTCTCCCGTCCGACCCACCGGACGAGGCGGGCCGCCAGCCCGTCGTGGTGGCACCCGCGCGTGGGTCGCAGCGGCGGCCGCGCGGCTAGGCTCGACGCCGTGAGCACCACGAGCGAACCCCTGCGCATCGGGCTGGTGTCGCTGCACACCTCCCCCGGCGACGAGCCCGGCTCCGGCGAGGTCGGCGGCATGAACGTCGTGGTCCGACACCAGGCCGAGGCCCTGGCCGACCGCGGCCACCAGGTGGAGATCATCACGCGGCGGTCGGCGCCCACGCAGCCGGACAGCGTCTCGCTCGTGCCGGGCGTGTGCCTGCGGTTCCTGTCCGCCGGGCCAGCGGAGCCGGTGCCGAAGGGCGAGCACGACGCGTTCATCGAGCCGTTCCGGGCGGGCCTCGAGGAACTCGGCCCCTACGACGTGCTGCACTCGCACCACTGGTTCTCCGGCGTCGCCGCCCTGCCCGTCGCCCGCGAGCGGGGCATCCCGCACGTGCAGTCCTTCCACTCCATCGCGGCCGAGTCGGACACTCCCCTGTCCGAGGGCGAGCGTCCCGAGTCCGCTGGCCGTCCCGCGGGTGAGCGGATGCTGGCGCGCGACTCCGACGCCGTCGTCGTCGTGTCGTCCGCCGAGGCGTCGACCGTCCGCACGCGTCTCGGCGGCGACGAGTCGCGGACGTGGATCGTCCCGCCGGGCGTCGACGGGTCCGTCTTCCGCCCCGCCGGCGCCGGCGCGCGCCGTGCGGAGACGCCGTACGTCGTCGCGGCGGCACGCGTGCAGCCGCTGAAGGGGCTCGACCTGGCGATCGAGGCGGTCGCGGGCATCGGCCCGGAGGTACGCCCCACCCTCGTCATCGCGGGCGACGCCTCGAGCGAGGCAGGCGACTACGTGGACGAACTGCGTCGGCTCGCCGCCGCGCACGACATCGCCGACCGCGTGACCTTCGTCGGTCCGCAGTCGCGTGCCGACCTGGCGTTCCTGTTCCGTGGCGCAGCGGCCGTGCTCGTACCGTCGCACTCGGAGACCTACGGACTCGTGGCGCTCGAGGGCTCCGCCTCCGGGGTACCCGTCGTCGCGGCGGCTGCCGGTGGGCTGCGGGAGGCCGTGGTCGACGGGGAGACCGGGGTCGTGCTCGAGTCCCGCGACCCGGGCGACTGGGCTGCGGAGATCGAACGGATCCTGACCGATCGGACGTACGCGGCCGGGCTCGCCGCCGCGGGTCGGGAGCACGCCGAACGCCTGAGCTGGGAGCGCTCGGCGGCCGGACTCGAGGACGTGTACCGGCGGGTGCTCGGACGCTCGTGACGGCCGGAGGCGCGGGGATCGAGCGGCCGGAGTCGGCTGGCGGGCTCGACCCGTCGGGGTCGGCTGGCGCGCTCGCCCCGGCGGCGTCGGCTGACGGGCTCGACCTGACAGGGCCGGCTGGCGGGCTCGACCTGTCGGGGTTCTGGGCTGCGCTCGACGCCGTGCCGGTGGCCGAGGACGCCGAAGCGCTCTACTCCACCGACTCGGCCGAGGGGCGACTACGACGTACGAACCTGTCGGCCTACCTGTCCCACGTCGGGGCAGCGGCCGACACCGTGCTCGTCGCCGAGGCCCCCGGCTGGCGCGGCATGACCAACACGGGCATCCCCTTCACGAGCATGCGGGAGCTCGGCACGCTCGGCTTCGACGTCCTCGTGCCGCCGGAGCCGACCGCGCCGTGGGAGGCGTCGTCCCGGGTCGTGCACGCGGCGTTGCAGGACTGGTCGGGTCCGCTCCCCCTCGCCTGGGCGATCTTCCCGCACCACCCCTTCGTCGCGAGCGACCGGCAGACGAACCGGACCCCGCGTCCGGCCGAGGTCCGCGACGGTGCTCCGGTCGCACTCGCGCTGCTCGAGGCGCTGCGGGACGCTCGTGCCGCCGATCGTGCCGGTCGCCGCCGGGACGTGCGGGTCGTCGCGGTCGGGCGGAAGGCGCAGGGGGCGCTCGCGCTGGCGGGCATCGACGCCGTGGCGGTGCGGCACCCGGCGCAGGGCGGCGCGGCGCAGTTCACGGGGCAGGTGCGGGCGCTGCAGGGGTAGCGCGGTCCCCGGCGGGCGGGCGGGCGTGGCGCTGGGGCAGGGCGTGCGTTGCGCTGGGGCAGGGCGTGCACACGCGGACTTCGACACCGCACCCGTCGATCGACGCGGGCGGTGTCGCACCATGCGCAAGCACCAGGTGCGTCCACATGGATCGACGTTCCGCGTGTCGATCGACGCGTGCAATGTCGCGCTGCGGTCCCGGGCGGGTGTGCGCGCACGTTCGCCGTGCGGGCGGAACGACGACGCCGCTGTCGGACGACAGCCGCGATGTCGCGTGGGCCCGCGCGCACTGCGCGGCTGTGATGCCTCAGCGCCCGAGCGTCGCGGGCTCAGGCGGAGCGGACCTCGACGCCCTTGGCTGCCAGGCGCTCGGTCACGTGCGCGGGCAGCGGCGCGGCGGCGTACACGGTCGTCAGCGCGGGGAGGTCGAGCACGTCGTCCCAGTTCTGCGGGTCGTAGCGGTCGTCGGACCCGTCCCACCCGGGGTGGACGTCCTGCAGGACCTCGAGGTCGGAGTCGACGGTGAGCTCGGTCACCAGCGCCAGGTGCGACGGCAGCAGGTCGAGGTCGTCGTAGTACTCGCGGGCGCGGTCGTCCTGTCCCTCGACGTCGAGGTCCTCACCGGCGTCCTCGTCCTCGGCGCCGTCGTAGGGCTCCAGCACGTCGAGGTCGTAGCAGAGGACGTCGAGCACGAGCAGCTTGGCGTTGAAGTCGGCGAACTCGACGGGCTCTTCGGTGGTGTCGGAATCGTCGTGCATGCCCCGGAGCGTAGCCACCGGAGCCCGTGAGCGACCGCGCGATCGGATCACGGGCGTGTTGCAGCCGGCGTCGATCTTCCTGTGAGAGTAGACAGAGTGCCATCCCTCGGGAAAGGCTGACGTATGACCACCACCAAGTCGGACGCGACGCAGCAGGAGCAGCCCACGCTCAAGCGCGTCATCGGTCCCAAGCTGCTGCTGCTCTTCATCGTCGGCGACATCCTGGGGACGGGCGTCTACGCGCTCACCGGCCAGGTCGCCGCCGAGGTCGGCGGTGCCGCATGGCTCCCCTTCCTCATCGCCTTCGCGGTCGCCCTGCTCACGGCGTTCTCGTACCTCGAGCTCGTGACGAAGTACCCCCAGACGGCGGGCGCCGCGCTCTACGTGCACAAGGCGTTCGGCATCCACTTCGTCACCTTCATCGTCACGTTCATCGTGATGTGCTCGGGCATCACGTCGGCGAGCACGGCCTCGCGGGCGTTCGCGGCGAACCTCGGCGCCGGCTTCGGCCTCGAGCTGCCGAACGGCGTCGTGATGCTCATCGCGATGGGGTTCATGCTCGCGGTGATGGCGGTCAACTTCCGCGGGGTCAGTGAGAGCGTCAAGACGAACGTGGTGCTCACCCTGGTCGAGCTGTCCGGTCTGGTGATGGTGATCCTCATCGGCTTCTGGGCGATCGCCGGTGGCAACGCAGACTTCTCGCGCGTGGTGATGTTCGACACCCCCGAGGACAAGACGCTGCTGCTGTCGGTGTCGACCGCGACCTCGCTGGCCTTCTTCGCGATGGTCGGCTTCGAGGACTCGGTGAACATGGCCGAGGAGACCAAGGACCCGTCGCGGATCTTCCCGAAGGTGATGCTCACCGGCCTCGGCATCACGGCGGTCATCTACGTGCTCGTGTCGATCTGCGCCGTCGCGGTCGTCCCGATCGGTGAGCTCGCCGGCAACGAGACGCCGCTCGTCACGGTCGTGCAGACCGCCGCGCCGGACTTCCCCATCGCCGACCTGCTGCCGTTCATCTCGATGTTCGCGGTCGCCAACACCGCGCTGATCAACATGATGATGGCGTCCCGGCTGCTCTACGGCATGAGCAAGCAGGGCGTGCTGCCCGGCTTCCTCTCGCGGGTGTCGCCGGCGCGTCGCACGCCGTCGACCGCGATCGTCTTCACCACCGTCATCTCGCTGCTGCTCATCGGCTGGGTCTCGCTCGACCCGGACTCCCCCATCGTCGTGGTCCTCGGCGGCACGACCTCGTTGCTCCTGCTCTCGGTCTTCACGGTCGTGAACCTCTCGGTGCTGGTGCTCCGTCGCGACCGCGTCGGGCACAAGCACTTCCGGGCCGGTGTCGTGATCCCCGTCATCGGCGTGGTCACCTGCCTGTGGCTCGTCCTCCCCTTCTCGTCCGGTCGCGACCCGCAGCAGTACCAGATCGCCGGCGCACTGCTGGGGCTCGGCGTCCTGCTCTGGCTCCTCACGTGGTTCACGCACGGCCGGAAGCAGACCGAGAAGGCGCCCACCGGACTCGTCACCGAGCCGACCGCGGTGGTCCGTCCGGGCACCGGCCACCGGCACCACGAGGACGGCGACGGCGGACACAGCGACGCGGACGGCCACCGCCGGGACGGCTGATGGAGGCGTCCGAGGTCATCTTCGCGATCTCCATCGGGACGATCGTCCTGCTCTCGCTGTCGGCTGCGTTCCGATCCGGCCGCCGACGCAACTGACCGGAGACGGGCGCCGCCGACAAGACCGACCGGGAGCACGGGGCCGCCGACACCCCCGATCGGGCGGCTGCGGTTCCCAGCCGACGCCCGTACGCTCGTCGTGCCCTGCACCCGACCGTCCGGTACTCGCGACGGACCGCCCGCCCGGAAGGACCCCGACATGCGCCGCGCCGGCATCACCATCGCCTCGGTGTTCGGGGCAGGCGTGGTCGCGGCCGTCATCGGCGTGGTGGTCGTCGTCGTCATCGCGGTGCACTCGCTGACCGGCGCAGCGAAGACCGTGACCGCGGCGCCCGCCTGTCCCGACGTCGCCTCGCGCACGATCGGCGGCATCGTGGTGCCCGCAGGCCCGGTCGCCGGCTTCTGCCAGGACCGCCTGGTGAACGCCGCGTACGTGATCGAGGCCGCTCAGGCGCTCGGCATCGGCCCGCACACCCAGGCCGTCGGTGTGATGACCGCGATCGGCGAGTCGAGCCTGGTGAACCTCGACCACGGGGACGCCGCAGGACCGGACAGCCGCGGGCTCTTCCAGCAGCGCGACAACGGCGCGTGGGGCACGTACGAGCAGCGGATGGACCCGTACACGGCGGCGACGATGTTCTACGCGAAGCTCGTGAAGACGCCGGGGTGGAAGACGATGACCCCGACCCAGATGGCGCACGCGGTGCAGATCAACGCGGACCCGGACCACTACGCGAAGTTCTGGCCGGAGGCGAAGGCCGTCGTCGAGGGTCTCACGGGGCAGTCGGTGCCGGACACCGCTCCCCAGGGCTGAGGTCACCGCAGCACCGGCCCGAGCTCCTCGGCGTCGTGGAGCTCGACCATCGACGCCCCCGTGGCGTTCACGACGACCTGCCCCCGCAGCCGCACCGCCCGCTCGGCGAAGGCGCACGCGCAGGCGTCGATCCACTCCCAGTCGACCGGGAACAGCTGCGTCTCACCCGGCCGTTCCCACGCGAGCACGACCTCGGACGCAGCGTTGTCGACGCAGACCTCCGCGACCAGCGTGGCGAAGTCCTCGACGTGCTCGTCCGGCTGCAGCGGCAGGTCCGACACGGGCAGCAGGAACGGGATCGGCAGCGCCCGTTCGTCGAGGAAGAGCACCCAGCACTGCCGCCGGATCGGGGGCCCGACGACCCCGGAGACGAGGGCGACGACGTCGGCGTCGGTCCGTGCGGACGTGGTGAACAGCTGGTCGAGCACTTCGGTTCCTGACATGCTCCGAGCCTGCGGCCCGAGCCCGGCGGGCAGCAGCGTCGACCGACGATCTGTGGACGACGATGCCGAGACCAAACCCTGTGCAGGAAGACCGGCAGCAGCCCGGCAGATCCCCGGCAAGAGCCCGGCAGGACGAGCGTCAGAACCCGTGCTGCACGGCGGAGTCGACGAGCAGCAGGGCAGCGAAGAACACGACGACCTGCGCGGCGATGCCGACCAGCACCAGGGGCCACGCGAGCCGTCGCCGGACGAGCCGCACGACGCAACCGACGACCGTCCCGACGAGCACCAGCACGACGAGCACCGGACCGACGGTCACCACCCCGCCGCCGAGCCCGGCGTCGCAGGTGTTCCCCGGCGCCGCACACGAGTGGAAGGCCATCGACAGGAAGACGATGCCGCCACCGACGGCCACCGACTCGACGGCCAGCAGGACGAGCAGCAGCACCGTGGCGACCACGTCCGCGACGCGACGGTGCGTGCGTGCAGCGAGCCGTGCCTCCCGGCCGACCGCGACAGCCGACGCAACCGCCCCGTCCGACCCGACCGCCGAAGCCGACGCGACCGCCCCGTCCGACCCGACCCCAGCAGCCGCCCCGTCCGACCCGGCCACGCCGACGGACCCGGACGACACGTCCGGGTCCTGCGACGCCGCCGGGACAGCCATCAGCGCCCCGTACCGGACCCGCGGGTCGACCAGAGCGCCGCCCAGATGAGCAGCGGCTGCCCGAACAGACGAGCGACGCGCTTCTCGTCGGAGTCGAGGCCGAACGCGTCGCGGCGGTTCACCCACTGCGACAGGTTGCCCGGGAAGATCACCGTGAAGAACAGGGCCGCGACCGTGCCGACGGTCTTCCGGCGGCTGCGCGGCGTGAAGAGCAGCGCGCTGCCGAGCCCGATCTCCGCCACACCGGAGGCCAGCACGGTCGTGTCCGTGTCGAGCGGCACGAAGTCCGGCACCTGGGCGCGGAAGTCACGACGGGCGAAGGTGAGGTGGCTGGTGCCCGCGAAGACGAGCGCAGCACCGAGGAGGACACGGACGAAGGAACGCATGCCCTCATCGTGCTCGCTCGCGCAGTGTCCGTCCGGCGCGTCGCGCGGTGATGCGCGGACCGGCCGTCCCCGGAGGCGAGCGCACCGGGCCACGGGTCGGTACGTTCGGACCCATGGCAGCCGTCGCTCGCGACCACGAACCGCCCGCCGTCCTCGCGACCGTCGCCGTGCTGCTCGCTCCCCTCTCGCTCTGGATGGGCATCATCGTGCCCGCCGCCGACATGGCGCGGCACGTGCTCCTCGAGGCCGTGTTCGGCATCGTCTGCGTGCTCTGCGGCGTCCGCGCGGTCCGGATCGCCGGTCGACGTCGCGCCGTGCGCGTCTGGGCGTGGATCGGGATGGTGCTCGGTGGCCTCGGCCTGGTGATGACGGCCTGGCAGCTGCTCACCTTCGCGACCGACGGAGGCTTCCCGCCGCCGTTCTGGTCGCCCTACGCGCGCCGCTGACCGCGGTCATCCACCACCGGTCGACGGCCTGGAGGCGCGGCGGACCTCCGCCCCGTCGCCGCCACCGGGCGGGCGGTCACCAGCCGAGCGTGCCCGGCCCGCCCTTGAAGGGTCCGACCACCCGCGAGGTGATCCACCCGCCGTAGAAGTCGCCCTCCTGCGCCTGCACGACCTCGCCGCCGACCTCGCAGGAGTCCATCGCCGACGGGTAGATCGCCACCCGGTCGCGGAGGTCCTCGTACCCGGGCTCCGGCGTCGGGTAGTTCCACGCCGCCCGGGGCGCGACGACGCCGTCCCCGCCGACCACGTCGAAGTAGCGCGCACGCCCCTTGAACTCGCACATGCTCGACCCCTGCGCCGGACGCAGCTCGAGCCCCGCCATCGGGACGTAGTACACCGGCGGGTGCGAGGTCTCGAGCACCCGGACGGCGTCGGTCGTGTCGACCACGATCGTCCCGCCGAGCCGCACGACGACGCGGTCGGGGACCGCCTCGACGGCGGGAGGACGCGGGTAGTCCCAGACGGACTCCTGGCCGGGACCGGGTTCGACACGAGCAGCACGTTGCATGCAACCGGGTCTACCACCGCCGCCGCAGAAGGAGCAGAGTGGGCGCGTGACGACGACGACACAGGGGATCTTCCGGCGGAAGCCCATCGACACGATCGACGACGACCCCGAGGGCGAGGGCGGCCTGAAACGGCACCTCGGCCTCTGGCAGCTCACGGCCATCGGCATCGGCGGCATCATCGGCGCGGGCATCTTCACCCTCGCCGGCACCGTCGCGAACGGCGTCGCCGGCCCCGCCGTCCTCATCAGCTTCCTGATCGCCGGTGTCGCCAGTGCCGCCGCCGCGCTGTCGTACGCCGAGTTCGCGGGGATGATCCCGAAGGCCGGCAGCGCCTACACGTACGGCTACGCCGTGCTCGGCGAGGTCGTCGGGTGGTTCATCGGCTGGGACCTGCTGCTCGAGTACACCGCCATCGTCGCCGTCGTCGCGATCGGCATCTCCGGCTACGTCGGGTTCCTCGTCGGCCAGTTCGGCATCGACCTGCCCGCGTGGATGCTCGGTGCGCCCGGCACCGGCGACGGCCACGTGGTCGACGTCTTCGCGATCCTGCTCTGCCTGCTCACCGCCTTCGTCCTCACCCGGGGCATCCGCAGTGCCGCGCGGTTCGAGCTCGTGGCCGTGGCGATCAAGGTCGCCCTGGTCGTGCTCATCGTCGTGCTCGGGGTGTTCCACATCAACAGCGCGAACTACTCGCCGTACTTCCCGTTCGGCTTCGGCGGCGTGATGACCGGCGCCGCCACGGTGTTCTTCGCGGTGTTCGGCTACGACGCGATGTCCACCGCCGCCGAGGAGTCCACCGACGCGCGGAAGCACATGCCGAAGGCGATCCTGCTGTCGCTCGGCATCGCGATGGTGCTCTACGTCCTGGCGACGCTCGTGCTCACCGGCATGCAGAAGTACACCGACATCGACCCCGCCTCGGGGTTCTCGTCGGCGTTCGCGTCGGTCGGGCTCGGCGGGGTCGCGAACGTCATCGCGATCGGGGCGATCGTCGGCATCGTGACCGTGCTGGTCACCTTCATGCTCGGGGCCTCGCGCGTCTGGTTCTCGATGAGCCGGGACGGGCTCATGCCGAAGTGGTTCGCGAAGACCGACCCGAAGCGGCACGTGCCCACGCGGGTGACGTGGATCCTCGGCATCGCGTCGGCGGTGCTCGCGGGGCTGCTGCCGATCGGCGTCGTCGCGGAGCTGACGAACATCGGGATCCTGCTCGCGTTCGTCGTCGTCTGCTCGGCAGTGATCGTGCTGCGCTACCGGCAGCCCGACCTCGACCGGCAGTTCCGTCTCCCGTTCATGCCCGTCGTGCCGATCATCGGGGTCGTCGCCTCGCTGTGGCTCGTGACGTTCCTGCAGTGGGAGACGTGGGTGCGCTTCGCGATCTGGTTCGCGATCGGGCTCGGGGTGTACTTCGGGTACTCGCGGAAGCACAGCAAGCTGGCCACAGAGCAGCGCTGAGGCTCCTCACCCCGAGGGCGACGGTGCGCGTCCTCCCGTCAGGAGAGCACGCGTACCGCCCGTCCTAGTCGAGCCAGCGGACGTCCCCCGGCTCCCGCACGAGTCCGTCCGCCCAGTCGACGTCCTTCCGCTCTCCGTCCCCCGACGGGGCCGTGATGTCGGACACCCACGCCTCCGTCGCCAGCCACTGCGCCGTCGCACCGCCGAAGAGGGCCGAGTACTCCCGCAGGAGGTAGCGCCGACCGAGTACCGGTCCGCCGGGCCGGTCCCGGTAGAGGATGACCGCCGCGTCCGGCGGCTGCACGCCACCGGCGACCCACTCCGTGCCGTTACGCAGGAGTCCGCTGTCGTGAAAGCGGGCACGGACAGCCGCCACGAACTCGTTCGCGAACGGCTCGTCGATCGTCTCGGATGTGCTCACGACGGTCATCCTGGGCGCTCCTCGGCCGTGTTGTCACCTCGGCAGGACGTCGCTTCTGCGAAGCACCCGTCCTGAGCATCCGTGTCGTCCTTGCTCCTCGACGTATATGGTCGACCCGTGGTGGGGGAAGCGGCACGGGCCGTCGTCGGGGCGCGCCCGGTCACGGTCCGCGGCGGCGTCATCGCGCCGGTCGCGTGGACAGCACTGTGCGCGGGCGTCCTCGCGCTCGGGGTCTGGCTGGCCTCGACCCGCCTGGTGTTCGGAAGTGCCTGGTTCACCCAGCTGTGGACGAGCGGCCTGGTGCTCGTCGCCGGCGTCCTCGGCCTGTACCTGAGCGTCGGGAGCATCCGGAACCGCATCCGTGTGTTCCCCGATCGGCTCGAGGTGGTACCGCACATGCGGCGGACCGTGACGATCTCGCCCGGCGAACTCGTCGGGTTCAGCGCCTCGGGACCGGGCAACACCACGATCCGCGGCAGGACCGCGCGTGGTCGAGGCTTCTCCACGGACCGGTTCCGCCACAACCACGACGTCCTCGTCCACTGGCTCGAACAGAACGCCACCGAACCGTGGACGGCGTTCACGAGCTTCTTCGACAAGCTCACCGTCGACCGGGAGCCCAGACGGGTGCGCAACGTGCTCTTCACGCTGTTCTCCGTGGCCTTCTTCCTCACGACGCTGTCGGCGTTCCCGGGGCTGCCCGTCATGATCGCCTACGACGACGCGCACCAGGAGCAGGTGACCTGCACGATCACGTCGGCGCGAGCCGTCACCGTGTCCAACCGCTCGTTGAAGGGTGTGGGGTCCTCGCACCCGGCCGTGTCGCTCGAGACGACGGACTGCGGGCACCTCACCCTCTCCCGGGGCATCTTCGCCGACAACCGGGACGCCGTCGCACGACGGTACGACCGGGCCCCCGGCCCCTACCGGCTCACCGTGGGCGGTGGCGGCTTCTGGCTCCGGCAGCACGCTTCCGTGCCCGTCCCGGAGCCGACGGTCTACAGGGTCGACGAACCCCGTGACGGGCGCGCCCACCGGCTGAGGAACGAGCAAGAACGAGCAGGAGGAGCAGGACGAGCAGGAACGAACGAGGGCGCCGGACGCGCTACTCCGCCACCACCCACACGTGCTGCGCCTGCCACCCCTCCGGCACCGTGTTCCGGTACGCCGCCAGCGCCGCCACGTAGTTCGGCCCCGACGCCTCGTGCTCCCGCGTCGCGGTCGACCGCGCGGTCGCCTTGATCGTGGTCTCCCCCGTCGCCTTGCTCTCGACCGCGTTCGTCTGCAGCAGCGCGAACCCGTCCAGGTCGAGTGCGGCGACGGCTGCCTCCTTGGCCGCCACGACGGAGTCCGCGTAGCCCTCGGCCTCGCGCGTCTCGGTCGAGCGGATCATGCCTCGCAGTGTCGTCACCGAACCAGTATGACCCGATCGATCCGGGTCTCCGAGCGCGACGGCGGCAGGGCGTCAGGCGTCGCGCCGGTGCTTGCCCTTCGCCGCCGTCGGGTCCGCCATCGGGTGGTTGCGGAACCACCGCAGCAGCTCGCGGGGGCGGCTCTGGTCGGCGCTGTCGTCTCCGTGGTCGAGGAAGGTGCTGAAGCCCTCGGGCACCTCGACGCCGTCGGTCTCGCGGTCGTACGCCATCGACCACTCCGGGAACCGTCGCGTGTGGATGGACTCCTCGACGAGCAGCCGGACGTCGTCGTGCCGCTCGTCCGCGACGATGCGCGCGTACGTCGCCATCACCGCGTCGTACGGCCCCTCGAGCAGCTGCATGAAGCGCCCGCCGCGGTGCACGAGCATGCCGGTCAGCCCGTCGGCGGTGTTCCGTGTCCGGGCGTGGTCGAGCACCGCCTCGAGGTCGCCCTCGTCGAAGGGCTCGGTGGCGGAACTCATGTACACCAGTGACTGCAGCACGCATCGATCCTGCACCTGAGCCGCTGTCAGCGACGCCCCCAGAACGGGACGCGGACAAGTCACGTCAGTCGAGCGGCGTCCAGTCGAGGACCTGGCCGTCCTGGGTGCAGTACGTCGTGTCCGAGTCCTCGGTGGTGGTCTTCGACCACGACGGCGACCAGTACGAAGCGTCGATGTCCCGCTGCTTCGGGAAGACACCGACCACGGTGCCGGCCGACGTGTCCGGGTCACCGGGCACCGGATCGACGTCGAGGGTGTCCGGGTCGAACCATCCGTAGGTGGTCGCCCCGGTGATGCTGTCGAACTCGATGTACATCGTGATGTGGTCGTCCTGCGACGCGGTGCCGAGCTGTACCTGGTACTCCTGCCGCGCCCCGTCGTCGTCCGTCGGCACGCCGGACCACTCGACGCGGTAGGCGTCCGCGGTCTCCTCGATCGACACGGAGCCGGTGCCGGAGGCCAGGTCACAGGACGCCGTGCCGGGCGTCGCCGCGGTCGCGGTCGGGCTCGGAGCCGGCGCCTCGGCCGTCCGTGTCCCCGCACCGAGCACACTGCATCCCGACAGGGCGACCACCGTCGCCACCGCCCCTGCCACCACGACTGCGCCGCGCGCTGCGTTCCCCATGCGATCCCCCTCGTGTCGCGCGCCCTCCGGCGCCCGCCCACGCTAGCAGCGGAGGGCCAGCAGCGGAGGTCGGTGGCGCCTGGCACGATGGACCCGTGCCCGCCGCCCCGATGATCGACGCCGTCGACGTCATCCGGTTCGTCGGGCCACAGACCTTCGGCCGCGCGCGCGACGTGGTCCGCGCCGGCCTGGTCGAGGACGCCACCTGGCACGACGACGACGGCACGGTCACCGCGACCGTCTCCGGCTCCGCCGACGACCCGTACGAGCTCCGCGTCGAGACCACCGTCGCCCGCGGCGAGTTCGTCCGCCCCGTCCGCAGCACGTGTTCCTGCCCCCTCGGCGGCGACTGCAAGCACGTCGCCGCCGCGCTCCTCACCATCAACGCGCGTGCCCTCGCCGCCGAACCCCGAGCAGCGGCTCCCCTCGCCCCACCACCCGCCCCGGACTGGAGGCTCGACCTCGCCCGCCTCGCCGGTGACGACGACCGGGCGGTCGCCCCGCAGGGCACCCCCACGGGTCTGCAGTTCGAGTTGCGCGACGCGGTCCCCGCCGCACTCGCCTCCCGTGCGCGCGCCGCCGGCCGGGCGCTGCCGTCCCGTGCCCGCAGCGTCCGGCTCGGCGTCCGTCCGGTGACCCGCAGCGCCGCCGGCAACTGGGTCCGCGGGCAGCTCACCTGGGGCACGCTCCCCTACTCGATGAACCGGCTCGGCATCGCGCCCGAGCAGCACGCCTGGTTCCTGCAGTTCTCCGCGCTGCACCGCGCCGGGCAGCTCGCGGGGCTCCCCGGCGAGAGCGACTGGGTGCACCTCGACGACTTCGGCAGCCCCCTGCTCTGGCCGCTGCTCCGGCAGGCAGCCGGACTCGGGATCGCCTTCGTGACGGGCAAGCGCGAGGGCGGCGCGGTCCTCGGCGGCGACGCGCGCGTACTCCTCGACGCAGCCCGGCACGACGGCGCGCTCGTCATCGGTGCGAGTGCGGTCGTCGACGGGCGCCCGGTACCCGACGGCTCGGCGCGCACGATCGGCGACCACGGTGTCTACGCCTTCCGCGAGAGCCCCGAGTTCCACGTCACCCTCGCGCCGACCCCGGCTCCGGTCCCCGAGGACCAGCGCCGCATGCTCGTCGAGGGCGCGCGCATCACCGTGCCGTCCGATGCCGTCGACGAGTTCCTGGCCGACTGGTCGCCGCGGCTCCGCGGCGCGCTCGGTCTCGTCAGCTCCGACGGCTCGGTCGAACTCCCCGAGCGGACACCGCCCGAGCTCGTCCTGACGGCGACGTTCGAACCCGCCCGGGCACCCCGGACCGACGACCGCCTGCACCTGCAGTGGCGGTGGCACGTCGACGGACGGAAGGACCCGGTCACGCTGCACGGGCCGCTCCCCGACCTCAGCGGGCTGCACGCCGCCGACGAGTCCGAGACGACCGGCCCCGGCGGCGGTCTCGCCTGGTTCGAGGACGGCACGGTCGACGGTGCGGACGTCGCCGTGTTCGCGACCGAACTCCTGCCGGCCCTGCCCGCACTCGGTGTCCGGACGGTCGTGCAGGGCGAGCCCGGCGACCACGAGCGGCTGACCGGGCGACCGCACATCCGCGTCACGACGATGCCGTCCGAGAAGCACGACTGGTTCGACCTCGGCATCTTCGTCACCGTGAACGGGCGGCAGATCCCGTTCACCCCGCTGCTCCGGGCGCTGGCGAAGCGTGACCGCCGCCTGAAGCTCATCGACGGGTCGTACCTGTCGCTGGCCGACCCGACGTTCGACCGGCTCAAGGAACTCATCGAGGAAGCGCGCGAGCTCGACGAGTGGGAACCCGACCAGGCCCTGACGGTGACCCCGCTGCAGGCCGGACTGTGGTCGGAGTTCGACCAGCTGGCCGACGAGACCGAGCACGACGAGCGCTGGCAGCGGATCGCAGCGGGTCTGCTCGACGCCGCACCGCAGGACGAGGTCCCCGTGCCGGACACCGTGCACGCCGAGCTCCGCCCCTACCAGCACGCCGGCTACGCCTGGCTCCGGTTCCTGCGGGAGCACGGCATCGGCGGGGTGCTCGCCGACGACATGGGCCTCGGCAAGACCCTGCAGGTGCTGTCCATGATCGCCGCCGCCCGCAGGTCCGAGCCGGACGCTCCGCCGTTCCTCGTCGTCGCGCCGACCTCGGTCGTCGGCAACTGGGCCGACGAGGCAGCCCGCTTCACCCCCTCCCTGCGGGTGACCGCCGTCACCGCGACCTCGCTCAAGGACCACGCCCGGGTCGCCCGAGCGGCGGCGGAGTCCGACGTCGTCGTGACCTCGTACGCACTGCTCCGGCTCGACGCCGCCGAGTACACCGGGGTGTCCTGGTCGGCGCTCGTGCTCGACGAGGCGCAGTTCGTGAAGAACCCGCAGTCGCAGACGCACCGGGTCGCCGCCGAGCTGCCCGCGCCCGTGAAGTTCGCGGTCACGGGGACCCCGCTCGAGAACGGGTTGACCGACCTCTGGGCGCTGTTCCACGTCGTCGCGCCCGGGCTGCTGTCGTCGTGGTCGCGGTTCGGCGACGACTACGTCAAGCCGCTCGGCTCCCCCGACCTGCGCGGGGACGCCCGCAAGGAGCTCACCGACCGGCTCCGGCGTCGGATCCGACCGCTCATGCTCCGCCGGACGAAGGAGAGCGTCGCCGCCGACCTGCCGCCGAAGCAGGAGCAGGTCGTCCGGGTGACGCTCGACCCCGCGCACCGCGCGCTGTACGAGCGGACCCTCAACCGGGAGCGCCTGAAGGTCCTCGACCTCATCGACGACCTGGCGCGCAACCGGATGATCGTCTTCCGGTCGCTGACCCTCCTCCGGATGCTCGCCCTGTCGCCGGCACTCGTGCAGCAGACGGACCACGACGCCGACGACGACGTCGCTGCCGGTGCGGATCCCATCCCCTCGGCGAAGCTCGACCTGCTGCTCGACGAGCTCGAGCAGCTCGCCGCCGAGGGCCGCCGCGCCCTGGTCTTCAGCCAGTTCACCACGTTCCTGCGCATGGTCGCCGAGGCACTCGACGCCCGAGGCATCGGGTACGAGTACCTCGACGGCTCGACCCGGAAGCGCCCGCAGGTCATCGACCGCTTCCGGACCGGCGCGGCACCGGCGTTCCTCATCTCCCTCAAGGCCGGCGGCTTCGGGCTGACGCTGACCGAGGCGGACACCGTCTTCGTGCTCGATCCCTGGTGGAACCCGGCCGCCGAGTCCCAGGCGGTCGACCGGACGCACCGCATCGGGCAGACCCGCTCCGTGAACGTGCAGCGCTTCATCGCCGAGGACACCATCGAGGAGAAGGTCCTCGCCCTCGCCGCCAAGAAGGCCGAACTCTTCGCGACCATGATCGACGACGACGCCCTGTTCGCCGACGACCTGACCGCCGAGGACATCCGCTCGCTCCTCACCTGAGCCGCGACATACGAACTCCTTCGCGTCCGGACGCCCACGTCGGTACCGTCGCCGCATGTTCGTCGAGACCAGCCGCTCCGCCCAGCCCCGTCCCGCTCCGCAGGTCCCGGTCGCGAGCCTGCTGACACCGACTCCAGCTGGACCGGACGTCGAGCCGCACGCCGATCTCGAGTCCCACGCCGATCCCGCGCCGCCGCGAACAGGAGTGGTCCGGCGCAACGGCACCACGGCGACGTCCACCTTCCGCCTGCGCAACGGCACCGAGGTCACGCTCGGCGGCTCCTTCGGCGGCAGCCGAGGCGTCTGGTCGAGCGTGTTCGAGGGGCATCGGCGGAGGCGGCCGGCACGGTGATGGTCCTCGACGCGAACGTCGTGATCGCGCTGCTCGACGAGGGCGACGGCCTGCACGAGCGGGCGTACGACCTGGTCGAGGACCACGCGTGGGACGAGTTCTGCACCTCGGCCCTGACCCTCGCCGAGATGCTCGTGCGACCGGCGTCCCGTGGGCACGCCGACCGTGAGCGCGGCACCATCGAACGACTCGGCGTGTCGGTCGTCCCGGTCACGGGCCGTACCGCACGCCGGGCGGCGGACATGCGCGCCGGCCGCCGGCTCGGCATGCCGGACGCGGTCGTCCTCGTCACGGCGAAGGCCGTGCGCGGCCAGCTCGCCAGCTTCGACCGGAAGCTCCGCCGCATCGCGCGGGCCGAGGGCCTCGACCTCGCCGAGCCGTACGACGACGGCGGGCCCTGGCCGTTCCCGACCTGAGCCCGCCGTCGCGACCGGGTCAGCCGGCGAGACCGTCGATCCGCGACACCTCGTCGGCGGTCAACTCGAGGTGCGCCCCGAGCGCGTTCGACCGGATGCGCTCCGGGTTGGACGACTTCGGGATCACGACGAACCTGTGCGCCACGTGCCACGCGACGATGACCTGCGCGCTGTCGGCGTCGTGCGCCTCCGCGATCCCGACGAGCGTCGGGTCCTGCAGGTTGCTCGCCTTGAACGGGCTGTAGCCCTCGAGCACCACGCCACGTTCGTGCAGCCCCGCGGCGACCTCGGCGTCGTACTCGGCGGGGCTCCACCGGATCTGGTTCACGGCCGGGGTCGTCCCGGTCGCGTCGGTCAGCTCGTCGATCTGCGCGAGCGAGTAGTTGCTCACGCCCACCGCCCGGGTCAGCCCGTCGGCCTGCGCCTGGACGACCTGCTCCCACACGTCGGGTCGGGCCTCGCCGTTCGGCGGCCAGTGCACGAGCCACAGGTCGAGGTGGTCGAGCCCGAGCTGCTCGAGGCTCTCCTCGATGGTCTGGCGCACCCGGTCGGCGTTGTCCGGCGGGAGCTTCGTGGTGACGAAGACGTCGTCGCGGGCGAGGCCGGCGTCGGCGAGCGCCTTCCCCACGCCGCGCTGGTTCGAGTAGCCCGTGGCGGTGTCGATGTGGCGGTAACCGGCCTCGAGCGCAGCGCCCACGGCGGCGGGAGCGTCGGCGTCGGGGATCTGCCAGGTGCCGAAGCCGAGGAGCGGCATCGATCCACCGGTGACGGGCACGGAGGGGTTCGCGTGATCGGTCATGCCCCGTGTCTACGCCCTGGTTCGTCGGTGCCGCACGGGATGATCGTGGACGGTCCACCCGGGCCCGCTCCACCGCACCACCGAAGGCCTCCCCATGACGTCCCGTCAACGCCGTCCGCGTTCCGCCCGTTCCACCTCCTCGCGCCGCAGGGCTCGGGCATCGCTGACGTCGCTCGGCCTCGTCGCGGTCGTCGCCCTCGCCGGATGGCTGCTGCACACCACCGGAGTGACCGACGCGGACGCCGACGCCGCCGCGGACGGGACGTCCTCGTCGACGGCCGCACCGACGATCACCACCGCACCGACGGCCGACGCGGGCGGTGGGCCCGAGGCGGGCGGCGCCTCCCGGCCGACCGTCGACGCGACCGAGCCGACCAGCCCGACCGAGGCGACCGAGGCGCCCAGCCCGACCGACGCGACCAGCCCGACCGATGCGACCGCAGCCGCGACCGCCCGCAGCGAGCTCGCTGCCCTGCTGGTGAAGGGCAAGGCCGCCGCGACCGGCTACGACCGCGAGGCCCGCTTCGGCACCGCCTGGCTCGACGTCGACCACAACGGCTGCGACACCCGGAACGACGTGCTCGCCCGCGACCTGACGGACATCGAGCGGCAGGGGCCCTGCAAGGTCCTGCGTGGCACGCTGGTCTCCCCGTACACCGGCGAGCGGGTGGACTTCGTCCGCGGGAACCGGACCTCGACCCTCGTGCAGATCGACCACGTCGTCGCGCTCGAGAACGCGTGGCGCACCGGCGCACAGCAGCTGACGCAGGAGCAGCGCGAAGCCCTGGCGAACGATCCCGCGAACCTGTTCGCCGTCGACGGCCACTCGAACGCGCAGAAGCGTTCGGGCGACGCGGCGACGTGGCTGCCCGCGGACACGGCGTTCCGCTGCACCTACGTCGAGCACCAGATCGCGGTGAAGACGACGTACCGGCTCTGGGTGGCGCCCGCGGAGCGCGACGCGATGGAGCGGGTGCTCGCGCGCTGCTGAGCGACTGACCGACCGAGCAAAACGACAGGTGTAGCCTAGAGCTGTCGATGCAGATGCATCGAACGGACTCGTCGACCCACCGCTGGACCCGAGCCCTTCACCGTCGAAGACCGCAGGAGGCCATCCATGACATCCACCACCCGCTTCACCGACCGCGTCGTCCTCATCACCGGCGGCGGCTCCGGCCTCGGCCGCGCGACCGCCGTCCGCCTGGCCGCTGAGGGCGCGCAACTGTCGCTCGTCGACGTCTCCAGCGAGGGACTCGAGGCCACGAAGGCCGCCGTCCTCGAGGCGACCCCCGACGCCCAGGTGCTCACCACCGTCGCCGACGTCGCCGACGAGGCCCAGGTCGACGCCTACGTCGCCGCCACCACCGAGCGCTTCGGCCGCATCGACGGCTTCTTCAACAACGCCGGCATCGAGGGCAAGCAGAACCCCACCGAGTCCTTCACCGCCGCCGAGTTCGACAAGGTCGTGTCGATCAACCTCCGTGGCGTGTTCCTCGGGCTCGAGAAGGTGCTGCGCGTCATGCGCGAGCAGGGCTCGGGCATGGTCGTGAACACCGCGAGCGTCGGTGGCATCCGCGGCATCGGCAACCAGTCCGGCTACGCGGCCGCCAAGCACGGTGTCGTCGGCCTCACCCGCAACTCCGCCGTGGAGTACGGCCAGTACGGCATCCGCATCAACGCCATCGCCCCCGGTGCGATCTGGACGCCGATGGTCGAGAACTCGATGAAGCAGATCGACGCGGAGAACCCGCGGAAGGCCGCCGAGGAGTTCATCCAGGTCAACCCCACGAAGCGCTACGGTGAGGCCCCCGAGATCGCCGCCGTCGTCGCCTTCCTGCTGTCCGACGACGCCTCGTACGTCAACGCGACGGTCGTCCCGATCGACGGCGGGCAGTCGGCCAAGTACTGAGCGTGGTCCGTCCGGCGCCCGGCCCACCTCGTGGGTCGGGCGCCGTCGTCGGTCTGGAGGCACGCCCCACCGCCGCAACGCCGATCGCGTCCGGTGGGGAGCTGGCTGTGACGGTGCCGCATTCGGTTCCGCCCGCACCACGTGGGAGCATTGCCGGGCACACCACGGCGGAGGGAACCCCATGAGCAGCAACGACACGAGCGGGTCGGCGTTCGGCCCCGGTGCCGGCAGGACCGAGTCGCCCGCCGGAGCCCTGCGGCGCCGCATGGCATCCTCCGCGCAGGGGTTCCTCGGCAGTGCCGCGTGGGTGCCGTGGAAGCCCGCGGGTGACCCCGAGGGCGGGAGCATCGCCCACGTGATGATCCGCGACCTGCCGTTCGTCCCGGTGTTCACCGACCCCGCCGAACTCACCGAGGGCGTTCCCGGCACCGAGGCCCGTCCGGTCCGCATGGCCGAGCTCGTGACCGCGGTGCCCGAGGAGTTCGGCATCGTCGTCGACCCGACCAGCGCCGAGGACGCCAACTTCCTGCACGCCGACGTGCTCGCGGGGATCCGGGCGCAGATGCGCGGCGAGATCCCCCGCGACGACGACACCGAGGCCGAGGACTCCACCCAGGGCTAGGCCACTGCCGACCAGGTCGGCCCGCCGGGGACTGGCCTGGCGGACTTGCTGGCTGCGATCTGCGGCTGACGATCCTGGTTCACGATCCCCGGCGAACGCGAACCGAGATCGTCACGCCACGTCCGCTGCCGGCGACGCGGTCCGGCGGTCCGCTTCCGGACGGGACCGTCGTGGACTCGGGAGCCCTCGACACGCCCCGTGTCGAACCCGGCACCCACCCAGTTCTGGGGATCGCTCAACTCGAGACCGACAGCCAGACTCGGACCGTCGTTGAACGAAGAACGAGGGGACGACGATGCCACTGGGCGGTCCGGGACCACGTGACTGGTCTCCTCCGGGGTACTTCGCCGACGCACCGTCCGGGCCGCCGCCGCGACGGCCGAGGTCCGCGTTCCTGACCGCCGAGCCGCCCCGAGGCGCACGGCGAGCCACCCGACCGTGGGCCTGGGCGGCCCTGGCGATGTTCCTCGGACTCGGCAGCCTCGTCATGGCACTCGCCGAGCCGCAGGAGGCCGGGGTCCAGAGCGGGTTCATCGCATCGACCATCGGTGTCACAGCCATCGTCATCGGACGCCGTCTCGTGACCGACCGGAGCCGCTTCGGCAGCGTCGCGCGCGCGTTCGGCCGCGGCGCGATCATGCTCGGCACCGTCGGTACGGCGCTCATGGCCTACGCGGTGCTCGCGTTCGGGCTCTCCACCGTCGGGGTGCAGTGGCCCGTGCTCTCGCTGCCGGCATCGCACGAGGGGCAGGTGTTCGACCCCGGCTTCCCGATGGCGGTGTCCTCGCCCGATGCGGTGCCTGCCGGTCCCACTCCCGAGGACCAGGTACCGGTAGAAGCTGCACCGGAGCCAGCAGCGGCGGGCGACAGCACGGAGCAGGGAGCGGCTCCGGCCCCGGCCGAGGCTGCTGCCCCGCAGGCGCCCGCGGTTCCCGAGCCGACGAGCTTCGACACCGAGCGGTCCGCGGTCGCCATGGGCGCCGGGACCCTCGCGTACGTCCTGGAGGGACGGTTCGGCGCCGGGAACTACCCGACCGAGCTCACGACGGCGAGCGATCCGGCGCGGATCGCCCTGGTGGACGGAACGGGACTGGCGCCGATCCCGGCGGGCGCGCGGGTCCTGTACTCGGTCGCGCCGGATCGGAGCGCATGGTCGGTCACGATCATCGGGGCGCGGTTCGGCGCGACCGCCAGCTACAGCTCGGCGGTCGGCACGGTCCAGGCCGGCTGACCGTTGTCGCCCTGCTGGTGTCAGCGGGGCGGATCGACCAGCTCGATGAAGCGGGACAGCAGCGACAATCCGCTGATCGACGGGGGCAACCCCGTCGTGAGCGCGGGCGAGTAGACGAGGTAGGCCGCCCACTGCGCCCGGGACAGCGCCACGTTGAGCCGGTTCGGCATGAGCAGGAAGTCGAGTCCGCGCGGGATGTCCGCCGCACTCGAGGCCGCGAGCGACGTGATCGACACCACGGCCTCGCGCCCCTGGAACATGTCGACCGTGCCGACCTGGGTGCCGCGGAGTCCGACGCGGTCGAGGACCTCGCGGATCAGGGCGCCCTGCGCGTTGTACGGCGCGACGACGATCACGTCCTCGTCCGTCAACGACCGAGTCACCTCGCCGTCGACCCACAGGCGGCCGATCAGGTTCTGGGCGAGCTCGACGACCCGTGCAGCCTCTTCCTCCGACGACGTCGTGTTCCCGCTGTGCACGACCGGCACCGGGTGGACGCCCGGCTCGAGGTCGGCGAGGTCCCGCCCGCTGACGATCGACGTCAGCTGCCCGTCGTACGACAGCCCCGAGACCGATGCTGTCAGCGCGGGCTCCATGCGGCGGGTGTGTGCGAGGAAGTAGCCGAACTCCGGCGGGAGCACGTGTTCCCCGTCCGCCAGCCACCCGAGCGCTGACTGGTCGACCGGCTCGGGGTGCGACCCCTGCGACACCTGCGGGAGCTGCTGCGGGTCGCCGAGCAGGAGCAGGCGCTGCGCGGCGATCGACGACGCGATGGTCGGGGCGAGCGAGAACTGCCCGGCCTCGTCGACCACGAGCAGGTCGAGGGAGCGTCGCGGGATCGTGCCCTCGTTCGCGAAGGTCCACGCGGTCCCGCCGACGACTCCCCCGGTGCCGGTCTCGGCGCACGACGACAGGAACGCCGAGACGGCGGCGTTGTTCTTCACCGGCGTCCAGGCGGCGGCCTCGAGCTCGTCCTCGGTCGCACCGGACTTCGGCACCTTCACGACACGGTTTGCGGGCACGCCGGCGCGGACCACCGACGACAGGAAGTTCTCCGAGGTCGCGTGGGACTGGCCGACGACCCCGACGCGCCAGCCGTGCTCGCGGACGAGCCGCGCGACGACGTTCGATCCGACGTACGTCTTGCCCGTGCCGGGAGGGCCCTGGATCGCCAGGTACGACCGGTCGAGCCCGAGCAGCGTCGTGACGACGGCTGAGACGGTGTCGTCCCCGGCGACCGGGGCGAGCGCACCGCGCGGCGGCACCCGGCGGAGCAGGTCGAGCGCCGCGTCGGGCAGCATCGACGGCAGGGCGTCGAGGACCTCCTGGCCCCACTCGGCGATCGCCTCGGGCTGCGGCTTCGCCCGCGGTGGGGCGGCCGGTGCGAGGGCGACCGGGAAATCGTGGTGCGGTTCCCCGCCGCCAACGGGCAGGCTCTCCTTCACCAGGACCTCGAAGGCGTCGCCGTTGTCCGCCGCTTCCAGCACGACCGCGCGGGCCGACGCGCCCTTCGAACCCGGAGCCGGAGCGGTGACCGACGGCGGGAGTGGGTCGTCGTAGACGAGGTGGGGCGTGCCTCCCGGCCGGATCCGCGACCCGGGCGCGAGCGTCCCGGACAGGCGGATCTCGCGCGACTGCGAGCGGGCACGCGGCAGCGTGTCCCAGTCCCGCTCGACGGAGGCGCGCTCGATGACCAGGACGTCTCGCGTGTCCGCCCAGTCGTCGACCGGATTACGGAGGCGGTCGAAGTGGTCCTGCCAGAAGGTCTTGGCCTCGCGGCGGTGGTAGTCGATCGCGGCGGCCGCGAGCGCCAGGGCGGTCTGGTCGGCGTCGCGGTCGAGGGGGTCGACGTCCGCGATCTGCGCGGCGAGCGCCGTGTACACGGGGTTCGGCTCGCGCTCGACGGGGATCGGCGGGAGGAGTTCGGCCTCGTCGGTCACGGGCTCCGACTGCGGCGGCCGGAGCGACAGCAGCCAGTCGCGGAGCCGCAGGGTCGAGCGGCAGTCGTAGGCGTTGTAGTCGGCGACCTCGTCGAGCATGCGCTGGCCGGTCGCGGGGTCGCCGTTCCGGAGTTCCTCGATCGCCTCGACGTACGCGGTGATGCTGTCGGCGGCGTTCGTGACGTCGCTGAGGCGGAGGTCCTCGCCCATGTACAGCGGCTCGAGCTTCTTGATCGAGTAGCTGCGGCTGCCGACCGCCAGGGCCTTGCGGACGATCGGGTACAGGTCGACGAGGACGCCGGCGCGGAGCAGGTCGTCGACGTCGTCCTCCCCCACGCCGTGCCGGGCGGCGAGGGACAGCAGGTGCGTCCGCTCGTACGCGGCGTAGTGGTAGACGTGCATGCCCGGGTGCTGGGCCCGGCGCTCCTTGATGAACGCGAGGAAGTCGACCAGTGCCTGGCGCTCGTCGCGGATGGTGTGCGCCCAGAAGGCGGTGAAGCCGGCGCGGTCGTCGGCCAGGCCGAACAGGTAGTCGAGGCCCCAGTGGACGCCGTCCTCGGTGTGGAGGGGGTCGCCCTCGAAGTCGAAGAAGACGTCACCGGGGTCGGGCGCGGGGATCGCGTCGAGGGCGCGGGGGTCGTGGAGTTCGAAGCGCGGCTTGGTCTTGTTGACTTGGCCTGCTTGCTGCTCGGCTTCGGTCTCGGTCTGGAGGCGCGCCTGACGCACCAGCCGATCTTGCGTCGACCGCGACATGCCGGGCACCGCCGCGGTGCGGTCCGCCAGGTCGTCGATCGTCCGCACCCCCTGCCGGATCAGCTTCGTCCGTTGGTCGAGGCGCATGCCGGCGACGAGGACCAGGTCGCGGTGCTGCTGTACCTGGGTCTGGCAGATGGTGCAGCGGCCGCAGCTGGAGTAGCGGGGGTCGCCCCACTGCAGTTGCTCGTGCTCCTGCATCCGCTCGGCGATGACCCGTTCGAGCTCGGCGCGCTGCGTGCGGTACACCGGGGCGATGTCGGCGAGGTCGTGCGTGGTCGTGGTGCGGTCGCCGAGGACGAGGTGGACCTGTTCGCCGGTGGGGATGCCGTGCGCCTGCATCTGCTCGGCGTAGGCGGCGAGCTGGAGGAGGGCGCTGATCTTGGCATGGCGGGCGAGCTTGGTGTCGTAGACCTCGTAGGCGCCCTGGTCGTTGCGGAGGATGAAGTCGGCGAAGCCGATGAAGCCCGGGCGGTCGGGGGTGGGCGGCTCGTGGAAGGTCGGTTGGTAGAGGACGTCAGCGCCATTGTTAAACGCGCTTCTCGCTTGTTCCGCGGCTCGGGCGTAGTCCTGTGGTGCGGGACGGTCGAACTCGATGACCTCGCGGGTCTGCTTGAGGATCTCGAGGTAGTCGAGCTCGTGCTGGTCCCCCAGGCGTGCGGTGCGCTCGAGCATGTCGTCATGCTCGTCAGGCAGTGGGCCGCCGCGGCCGAGCTTGGCGTCGAGGCGGCGGAGGAAGGCCCACTCGCAGGTCGCCCACGTGCTGAGGTCGCTCGGGCTGAGCAGGACCTGCCCGTCGGTGCTGATCTGCATGCGCTCCCCCGTGTCGTCTGGTGCTCTCCGAGCCTAGGGGCGGGACCCGACAGGCCGGCCTCCGACCAGAGGGACATCAATGTCTCTCACCGGGATCACTAAGAAAGAAGACCGCTTCGCTGCGTCAAGCCGCCAGGACGACAGGTCAGCGGATTGCGCTGCCCGGCCGCCGGCAGCTACCTCAGCGTCTCCCAGGGTCGCACGACGAGCACCTCACTCGGAGCCCCACCGGCCTGCGGCTCCTGCACTTCACGGACAGCGAGGACCTCGGTCTATCCAGACTGTCTTGCCGGACGACGTCCATCCTCTTCGCCGACGATGGTCCCGGCAGCAGGACGCTGGCGGCCTACCAGCCATTTGCAGTCGCCTTCTTACATGCGACACCCAGGCACGCGCACGAGGCCCGCTTCCAACCTGCTGCCGCGCTTAGACATAGCAGGCAAGATGTAAAAGTGACGCTCACTTCCCACTCGACACTCCGGGATCGGCTCCTCACCTACCTTGCTGGAGTAGGAGGCTCCTCGACGAGGGCCCAAGCACTCGACGCACTCGACGTGCTTTACGCCGGCCAGTGGACAACAGAGGACATCTCACCCCAGAACACCAGGCAGTTCGAAACAAAGTGGCGAAATCGCGTCAGCTTTGAACGACAACGGCTGGTGGAACGCGGAGTGTTGCAGGCTCGTTCGGACGGCGTCTGGGCGCTAGCCGACGGCTTCGATCCCTCCCGCATAGACCTGCCACGACTGGCAGCTCGGAACGCTGAGATACGACGTCGCGAGGACATGTGGGTCGCCGCGAAGGCTGCTGGAGCCCCGGACGACATCCTCCCGAGGGCACTGGAACCGTTACACCTGCGAGCGGGTGGGCGCGGAATCTATGTCGACGTGGCCACAACGAAAAGTGCGATCGCCCCCGCTGGCGTTGCAGTCTCCTTTCTCGATCTCGGACAGGCCTACGCTAACGAGCGCAATGTACACGGAGTCATCTACCGGCTGCCGCGGACCACGCGTGAAGGTAGAGATCAGGCGGAAATTACGGCCACCGTTCGTGCTTACGAGCTGGCGATGCCGGTGTTCGTAATCCTGCCGGGTGCCCGACCGGCGTCCCGATCGGTCCGCCGCGCAGTCGTCGAGAGCGTCGACATTGCGCGGGGTTCGGTACTCATCACGTTCCTGGACGATGATCCGCTTCCGCCAGAGCCTGGGAATGATGAGAACGACGAGTTCGAGCTCGTCATCGATGACGTCGAGACTCGTTGGCAACGACGCAAAGCAAGACCGAACCAAGCGCGATTTGCATTTGCAGTACTGCAGAGGTACGGAGCTCGTTGCGCTGTGTGCGACCTCGACGCGGAGCCCGTCATCGAAGCCGCACACATCCGCGCTAAAGCCTTACAGGGCTCCGATGACGCCCGCAATGGGATCCCGCTCTGCAGCAATCACCACCGAATGTACGACGCGGGATGGTACGCCTTCGAACCCCTGACAACCGAGGTGGTGTTCAGGGCTCAGCAAAACAAGGGCCAGTCGCGGGTGATCCGGAGCAACCTCAGCCATCTCCCGCTTCAGCCCAGCAGGAAGGCTCTGGAGGATGCATGGGAACGTTGGTCTGCCACGTCCTAGCGGGGCGTCACCGATCAACGGCCACAGAAGCCGATGAGACACCCCTCCCTCAACACCTCGCATTGGCGGGCGATGTCTACCCGACCCTTAGCAGCGAAGTCGAGCACCTCGCGGGGCGCTCTCCAATCAGAATGGTCGTGCTGGATGGCCTGCACTCTGACATCTGCCGCCAAGAAAGCTATCCCCTTGACTAACCCCAGATGGGGCTCACCGGACATTGCGCGTAGACGCCGTTGAGCGCCGCCGCCCGGGCGGCGGCGGCGGCGTGGTCCGCGTACCGGGGCTCGGCAGCCGGCTGACGTATGAACTTGCTTGAGCGAATCACCCCTCGAGCGCCGATCCGCTTCCGCGCTCCGCTGCGTCGCACTGCTCTGTTTTTTCGACGCCTTCGGGTCCCCGAACCGGCCGGTGTGACGCCAACGCGATGCGCCACTCGATGCTCGCTCCGCCGCGCCAGCGTAACCGGGCGAGCCGCAGCGTCGCGAGCGGTGAAAGGCCGGCAGCGAGGAAGAGCGAGCACATCGGACTGAACGGCGAGGGACACCGGCCACGGTTGCGAGCTTGTCCGAGACGCAGCGGCACCTCCGAGGGGAATTGACGTTCCGGTCAGCCCAGGGCGCGGCCTGCACAGTCCGCGGAAGCGGTCGTGACCACAGCGTGGCGGACAATGACCAGAGCGAGATCAGCTGAGAAACTGATGGACCGCGGTCACCAGGCCACCACCGAGGCTGAGGAGCCCCACGCCTACCACGGCACATCCCGATTTCGCTGCCGCAGCTACTTGCTTCTTCCCGGCCGACGGCGCGGTTCCCGGCGCTTTCCTCGGGGTCGCCTCGGTCCGTTGCGGAGACGCCGAGCGAGGGAGTCCAGTGTAGGACGGTGGAACATCGTAGCTGGCCGCGGGTGCAACGAGTTGTGCCATTGTCCGGGCGTCACCATCCAAGTATGAATTCTCAACTTCGCTGGCCTTCGAAGCCTGCAGCACGACCTCCGCGGCAAGAGCTGAGCCTTTGAGGTGTGCCCATGCTGCGACGGTGAGGCCCTTCGCGGCGTGGTGGTCAACGAGCGCGAAGTAGTGCCGAGACGACTGAGTACTCAGCTCCCCAACCCGCTGCCCGTTCACACGTACTTCGATGAACTCGCGCTGCCCACCACGCGCCTTCTCCTCGCTTCCTCGATGCAGCGTTACCAGCAACAAAGACCGGTCCGCTTGACCGGCAAATGGAGCGAGAACGTCAAAGTGCTTTTCCTCACCCGTAACCTGCAACCCCGACCCCCAGGGCAGGATCGAGTACGGCTCGGATGGGCCGTCATTCAGCGGCACGATGAGGTGCGGTTCTGGAAGCGCTACTCGAACATTCGAGTGGAAGCGGGTTCCCTTGCCCTCCCAGTCATCGCGCAATACGCCCCAAACTCTTGCGGGAACGACCGCAGTCACTCCCGACGCGGCAAGTCGGTGCAGGATCGGAGCGAATGCTCGGGCGTCCGCGCGAGTCAGGTACCCCACTACCGCGCCCTGGACCCGTACGCTGATCGCGCGCGAATCATAGGGGTTGTCGGGCTCTGGAACAAGGAGCGCCTCGGTCTGTAACTCCTTGTCCTGGTCCTTGGCCAGGCGCCCAAGTAGGGCACGGATGGACGCTTCGTACTGCGACTCCCCTGCCACCTCGAGATTTGGCCACGTGGCGTTGGGGACGGCGTAGAGGGAACTGTTCACGACCTCACCATAGTGAGTCATGCCTCCCTTCAGCCGCCCCCAGCATTGGTGGCTTGTTCTGTGGACGGCGAGCTCGACTCACCCGTCCCGCATGGCCTCTCGCAGCCGCTCGCGCAAAGCTGGGTCTACGACGTAAACGTACGTCCCGAGCACTCCTCGCGTCATGAGGACCGCGTAGACGTTGGACACGAACCGAAGGATGTCGTCGTCCGAGTACGCGATACCGAGGCGCGGATTATTCTCCATGCCCTTCTTGTCGAAGTAGTTCGTCCGATCGAACACGATCCGCTGGGTCTCCGGATCGAAGCGCAGGTCCGGGCCGATGATGACTCCCGCGTAGTTCAGGTCGTAGCCCTGCACAGTGTGGATCGAACCGACTTGCTCCAACGCGCCCGCTGACGTGATCCAGTCCTTCTGCGTCTGGTTCCACCTCAGGCGTTGCCCGTCGATTTCGATGTCGTAGGCGTCCGCGTCGTTCTTGCTCTTCCATTCCCATGCGTACCCGGCCACGAGGCGTGCGAGCCCCACCTCGGCGTCGCGTGCACGGATTGCCTCGTGCATCTCCCCCAGGTCGTCGAAGAAGCGCAGCTCGTAGTCGCCGAAGTCCGCTCGCTCCCGCTGCTCACCACGGAGCAACCCGCGAACGAACGACACGTAATCCGAGCCACCTCGCACTCGCATCTGTGTGAAGAGCCGGTAGTGGCGATCCGCTTCGCGAGCCCCTGCGATGAGTGCCCTCTGCGTGCTCTGCGGGAGGTCGGCCGGTCGGACACTCTGGTCGGAGTCGATCAGGAAGATCTGGTGCCGACTCTGTCTACGGATCCAGTCGGCCTGGGTCAGGTGGTCCGCGTCCTCACCGAAGAGCTTCCGGTTGATCTCGCCGAAGTTCTTGTTCTGCATGCCGGAAGCTTGGTTGGCTCGATGATTCAACCGATGAGACTCGTCCACGACGAGCAGGTCCCATCGCTCATCGCTCTGCCCCACCTCGAACGGTGTCAGAACCATCCCCTTGTCGAGCCCCGGGGTCTTCGCAAAGATGCGTTTGAGCGATGCGCGCAGTGCCTGCTGCGGCACGACGAGCCCGAGCCGCGCGCTGCTCAAGCGGTTGCGATTCTCCTCGGTGAAGAAGTCGGAGAACAGCGCGTCGCTCTCGAGATCGTCGAATCCCTTTCCTGCAGCGATGTCACGGAGGAGCTTGAGGAGGTAGACCGCGACGATGGTCTTGCCCGTGCCGGGGTCACCCTGAACTGCGATCGGCGCAGCTGCATCGAGCTCCCAATCGTCGAACAGGCCCTCGAGGATGTCCTCCATCACGACCGCTTGATCACGATTGAGGGCCTTGAACGGTGACAGCTTGAAGAGTTCCCGGTTCTCGATCTCTGGCAAGCTCCGCGTGAACACATCCTGACGCCGCAGGGCATCGAAGATTTCCCGGAACGTCTCGCGGTAACGAGGCCGGTCGTAGTACTCGGCGTCGACGATCCCCTTGTTGCTGTTCAAGACCGTGTACTTGCCGTCTGCGGCGAGCAGAGCGATGAGTTGCGACTCAAGATCGAGGCAGACGGACTTGTTGAAGGTGTCATCGAGCACGAGGCGAACCGCCTTCAGCGCTCCGCGCTCAGGGGAGTCCAGGTGCTGACGCATGCGGGCGGCCGTGTTCAACGTCTCCCCGACGTAGACCCGTTTCCCGTCATCGAGGATGTACACGACCGGCCAGTTGATGAAGCGATGGTCGACGTCTCGCCAAGACCGAAGATGCTCGGCGGTGAAGGGCAGCTTCTCGATGTCAAAGCCGGTCATACTTGGTGCTCCGCCCTCGAGATCGCTCAACCGGGTACTTGGTCCGCGTCACGGCGAGCTTCTCCCGGATGAGAGCGTCGGGCGAGACACCGACCCGGTCGGCCAAGAGAAAACAGTACGTGAGGACGTCCGCAAGCTCGCCGCGCACCCGCGACTCGTCACCCTCCGCATCCCATTGGAAGCACTCGAGCAGCTCCGCCGCTTCGATCGAGATGCTCTTCGCGAGGTTCTCCGAGGTGTGGAACTGCGCCCATTCGCGTTCTCGGACGAACGCGCGGAGTTCTTCCTGGAGTTCGTCTTCGGCCATGCCGAGACGGTAGCAGCGCGGACGTCGCGGACAGCATCTCCGTTGAGCACCAGAGCGCAACTCACTTGCACCCCAAACGGGTACTGACCCCGCGCGCCCCACATCCACGAGGATGGTTCAGCACCGCACGCCCAGGGGACGACGCGCGCTGCGACGCACAGGATCCCCGGGGAACGCACCATGACGATGGCCGGAGAATCGGCAGGCGCTGAAGCCCGCCGCCAGCGAAGCCTCGCAGCCGAGCACCGCCGCCGCGCTGACGACGCCGAGCAACGCGCCTCCCGCTACGAGATCGCCGAACGCACCGAGAGCGAGACCGCTCGGATACTCGCCCCACTCGCCGGCATCGGCTACCACCTCCTCGCCGACCGCCGCTGGCCCGGCAGCCGCACCGCCCAGGTCGACATGGTCGTCGTCGGCCGCTCCGGCGTCTTCATCGTCGACACCAAGGCATGGCGCGACGTCGCCGTCCACAACGACCGCATCACCCGCGGCCAGGAGGACGTCACCGACGACATCGCCCGCCTCGCCGACCTCGCGTACAGCACCGAGGCCGCCCTCGTGGACATCGGTCTCGCGCCTGGCGAGGTCCACGCGGTCGCCGCCCTCGCCGGCCAGAAGAAGATGCACGCCAGGGTTGCCTCCGTCGACATCGTCGGCGTACACGACCTGATCGGACACATCACGAAGCGCGGCGCACGGCTCTCCGCGAAGCGCGTCGACGAGGTCCTCGCCGCGCTCCTCGAGCACTTCCCCGTCATCGGCGAGGCACCGGCGGCGGCGCAGCAGCTCGTCGTCCCCGCACCGGTACTCCCCCGTGAGCAGGTTCCGACGCTCGACGACGAAACAGTCGACCACCTCCTCGACGGCGTTCTCGAAGCACCCATCGAGGACTGGATGGCATTCCTCGACCCCGCTCAGGCCAAGCTCGTCCGCCGCAACTTCAACGGCCCCGCTCGCATCCGCGGTGCCGCCGGCACCGGCAAGACCGTGGTCGGCCTGCACCGCGCCGCCTACCTCGCGCGCGCCACCGGTGGTCGCGTCCTCTTCACCACCTACATCCGCACTCTTCCCGCGGTCCTCGAGTCACTGCTCGAGCGGCTCGCACCCGACATGGTCGGCCGCGTCGACTTCGTCAACGTCCACGCCTTCGCCAACCGTCTCCTGAAGGAGCGCGGGGTCACCTTCGCGATCGACACCCTGGAGGCACAGCGCGCGTTCTCCGATGCGTGGAACGTGATCAGCGCGTCCAGTCCGCTGAAGGCGGCGCGCTTCACGCGCCGCTACTGGGAGGACGAGGTCGCCTACGTCATCAAGGGTCGCGGTCTGACGCGCTTCGACGAGTACGCCGACCTCGCCCGCGTGGGCCGGAAGCACGCGCTGCCCGTCGAGGTCCGCCAGGCGGTCTGGGACCTGTACGAGGCGTACTCGTCGAACCTCCGCCGTCGGGGCGTCTGCGACTTCGAGGACACGGTGCTCCTCGCGCGCGATGCGCTCCGTGAACTGCCCCTCGACCGCTACGACGCGGTCATCGTCGACGAGGCCCAGGACCTGTCGTGCGCGATGGTCTCGCTCCTGCACGCCCTCGTCGGCGACCGCCCCGACGGCCTGACCCTGATCGGTGACGGGCAGCAGACGATCTACCCCGGCGGCTACACCCTCGGCGAGGTCGGCATCAGCCTCACGGGCCGCGGGGTCGTGCTCGACGTCAACCACCGCAACACCGCCGAGATCCTCGACTTCGCGAAGCAGATGGTGACGGACGACCAGTTCATGGACATCGAGGGCATCGACGGGGCCGGTGACGCGGTGTCTGCGGTGTCGCGCTCCGGCGAGCAGCCCGGAGTCCACCACTTCGCCGATCGTGACGCGCACGACGCAGCGTTGCTCGCGCGGGTCGAGCAGGTCCTCCGGCTCGTCGGGACGGGCCACGGCGACGTCGGGATCCTGACGGCGACGAACCCGCAGGCCGACAAGGTCCGGGCGGTGCTCGACGCGGCTGGTGTGCCTTCGGTTTCACTCAAGTACTACGCCGGCAAGAGCTCGAAGCAGATCCGGGTCGGCACGATCAAGCGCGCGAAGGGCCTCGAGTTCAAGCAGGTGCTCCTGCCCCACGTCCCGGCGAAGCTCCTCGCGGATGCGCCGGAAACCGAGTCGGTCGCAGATCGCGAACGGCGCGAGCTCGATCGGCGGGAGCTGTACGTGGGGATGACCCGGGCCCGTGACGGGCTGTGGGTCGGATCGCTCGGGAAGACCCGCGCGAGCCGCTGACCGACGGCCGGGCTCCCGCTACCGTCGGAGCACGCCGCATCCCCTCGTTCCACCAACGACACCTCGGAGCACGCCATGGCCGACAAGGCAGCACGCAACCGCATCGACGCCCTGAGCCAGGCAGCCATCGGCGTCACGGAACACCGGACCGCCGTGCAGGCAGCCGCCGATGCTGCCGTCGTCGCGCTCCGCCAACGGCGAGCGTCCGTCCACGTCGACGACGTTCGAGCCGATCTCGTCCCGCTCGTTCCGTCGGATGCCGACCTCGCAGCTGACCTGGTCCGCCGGCAGATGTTGCCGCGGGTCGACGCCGAGGCGAGCTCGGTCGTGCGCGTGCTGTCTGATGACGTCCCGAAGGCTCTCGAAGACGCGCGCCGTGGAACCGGCTTCACCGCCCTGTTCTCGGGCCGTGAGCGCCGCGAAGCGGCCGCTCGAGGCGATGCGTTCCTCGACCAGACGCTCGAGTGGTTGGACCGTACCGGAGCCGTGCAGCGCCTCCAGTCCGTCGACGACCGGCACGTCCCCAGGCCGGCCGTGCCGCTGGAGGCGCTGACCGACCCACGCGGGCCGCTGGCGACGGTCGCACCCGACCTGAGCGGTGGCGCCCCACTCGCACTCGACGGCATGGAGGAGCTTCCCGCGATCGTGACCCGACTCGCTGACGCGATCACGCGCGAACGCATCACCCACGCCGACGTCGTCGAAGCGGGCCGAGCGGACCGCGAAGCGGCAGCACAGTACGAGCTCGACCGCATGGACATCGATCGGCTCCGCGATGCGACCGGCGACCGCCTGCGTCTCGGAGCACTGCGCGACGCCGGGGTGAGCACCGTCGGTGCCGTGCTGCGGAACCCGGTGTTCCCCGGACAGTTCGCCGGGGTCGGCGAGGCGACGGCATCGCGAATCAACGGTGCCGCCCGCGCGCTGGAAGCGGCAGCGAGAGAGGACGCGGTCGTCCGCATCGACCCCGCACGGCATGACGACCAGTCGCTCGCGCTCGTCCGTGCCCTGCTCGAGTGGGAGGTCGCGAAGGCCGTCGTCGGCCCGCGCGAACAGAACCTCGTCGACGGACTGCGACCTCTGGCCACGATGATCGAGCGCGGCGCATCGATCGCACTCGTCATCCCGGACCAGCGCGCGGCGGACCCGACCGCAGTCCGTCAGACGATCCTCGCGGCGGCCGAGGATGCCTGGCATCGTGCGCAGCGCGTGGATGAGCGTGCTCGGGCGACACCGGGCGACCCGTGGCAGGACTTCCTGCAGCGGCCCGCCGCGTTCTTCGCCCTGCTCGACGAAGCCGGACTGACGAAGCCAGCGGGCGCTGCTGCCCGCGGCGACCTGGGCGACGAGTTGATCGCACAGGTGGAGGGCTTCTCGCTCGACACCTCGCGGCTGTCCGCGTCACTCCGCGGGTACCAGCGGTTCGCGGCGGCCTTCGCGCTCGTGCAGCAGCGGGTCGTCATCGGCGACGAGATGGGCCTCGGCAAGACCATCGAGGCACTTGCGACGATCGCACACGTCGCCGGCACGACACCCGGTCGGACTCCGCACTTCCTCGTGGTCTGCCCGGCGGCCGTCGTCGCGAACTGGGTCCGTGAGGCCGAGCGGCACACTGACGTCCGCGCCTTCCGGCTGCACGGTCCGGCTCGACTGCTCGGTTTGCGGCTCTGGACGGACGAGGGCGGCATCGGCGTCACGACGTACGAGACGCTCGAGTGGCTCCGCACCCGTGTGCCCGAGGAGCTGCGGTTCGCCTCCGTCATCGTCGATGAGGCGCACTACGTCAAGAACCCCGAGGCGAAGCGCACGATGAACACACGTGCGCTGCTCCGGCGAACGGATCGAGCGATCCTGATGTCGGGCACACCGCTCGAGAACCGCGTCGACGAGTTCCGGGTGCTCATCGACCACATCCGACCGGACCTCGTGGTGGACCAGTCCGACGACAGCCCGATGCTGTTCCGGAAGCAGATCGCGCCGGTGTACCTGCGCCGTCGTCAGGAGGACGTGCTCACCGAGCTCCCGGAGCTGGTCGAGGTCGAAGAGTGGACCGACCTGACGGACACCGAGGCAGCGCAGTACGCCGACGCAGTTGCCGCAGACGACTTCCACGCGATGCGTCAGCTCGCGATGCTCGGCGGCACACAGTCGAGCAAGGTCGAGTCGCTCGTGGAGATCGTCGACGAGGCGCGGGCCAACGGCCGGAAGGTGCTCGTCTTCTCGTACTACCGCTCCGTCCTCGCCGCGGCTGTCCAGGCCGTTGCTGACGGCGGCGCGGTGTTCGGTCCCCTCACCGGGAGCACGCCCGCCGCGGCACGCCAGGACCTCGTCGACGAGTTCGCCGCCGCCGAACCAGGAGCGGTGCTCGTCGCGCAGATCGAGGCTGGCGGCGTCGGTCTCAACATCCAGGCCGCATCGGTCGTCGTGATCTGCGAGCCCCAGCTCAAGCCGACCACTGAATGGCAGGCAATCGCCCGGTCGCGGCGGATGGGGCAGCTGCAGTCGGTGCAGGTCCATCGGTTGCTGTCCGAGGACGGCGTCGACGCCGCACTGGTGCGGATGCTTGCACGGAAGGCGCAGACGTTCGAGGACTTCGCGGCGGTCAGCGAAACGGCCTCGGCGTCGGCGCAGGCGGTGGACGTGTCGGACTCGAAGCTGATCGCGCAGGTGTTGCGAGAGGAGCGGGAGCGACTCAACGTCTCGGAGCTGGTTCCCGAGCGAGCTGACGAGGGCGCCGGCGCCGGCGCCGTATGACTCAAGGCTGGCTCCGTAACGTCTCTCGTTCGTGCAACCATGTGCTTCATCACCGCGTACCCGAGCGCGGCTCAAGACGAAGGACCCCGCGATGACCGACATCGAGGCCCCTGACGAGACCCTCGAAGCAGAGGTCCCAGCCGAGGAGGCGACCCGGGAGATCGCCAAGGCCGTCACCGGCCGACGCGCGCTCGCCCGTCAGTACGTGAAGTGGCTCCGGCGACGGAACCCGTCGGCGACGCCGACTGAGATCGTGCAGATGCTCGAGCGTCACTACGTCACCTCGATCACCACCGCTGGTGCGGCGATCACGGTCGGCTCGATCGCCGCTGACATCGCGATCGCGTCGATCCCGATTGCCGGCCCTGCCGTCGCCGGAGCGAAGAGCGCCGGCGCACAGGCTGCGAAGACGGGCACGAAGGTGGCCCTGAAGACTGCCGCGAAGAACGCGGCACGCACGGGTGCCAAGGGCGCCGCGGCGCGACTGCTCCCCGCCGGTGACCAGCAGCTGCAGTTCGAGATCACCGCCGTCTTCGGTCTCGCTGTCGCTGACCTGCACGGCATGGACCTCGACAAGGACCAGGCTCAGGCGCTCGTCCTCGGCCTGACCAACGAGCGGGTCAGCCAGCAGCAGATCGCAGCCATGGCGACCGATGTCGCCGAGGTGACATCCGAAGGCACCGTCTCGACCGGCCAGAAGATCGCCGCTGGTCGCGACGACTGGTCGCATTGGGCGACCACGTTGTCGGATGCGCTCCCGGGCGGCGCCGCGCAGAGCCTGATGCGCACGATCCAGACCGGTGAACTCGATCCGGTCCGAGAGGGGCTCACGGGCAAGCAGCGTGCCTCGATCAAGTACGGCGTCGGCGCAGTCACTGGTGGGGTCGCGCGCTTCGTCTTCGGACGCGACGTGGTCAAGTCTGCGAAGACTGCGTTCCCCGAGCCGCCGGCGGAGTTCCCGGATCACCTCGCCCTGACCGTGAAGACCGACGGTGACGACGAAGAGTCTGACAACCGCGCCCTCGCCGCTCTCGAGGACGCCGCTCGGTCGACCGGCACGTGGGTCAGCGGGGCTGCGGGCGCCGTCGGCTCCGGCGTGTCGAGCGCGGCGAGTGGTGCGACGCGGGCGTTCCGCCGAGTCGACCGGGACGGCGATGGCGAACCGGACGAGGCGCAGGCGCTCACTGCGGTGAAGAACGTCGGCGGCAAGGTCGCGGGGGCCGCGGACGCCGTCGGAGGCCGAGTCGCGGGGCTGTTCAAGTCCAAGAAGAAGAGCGACGGAGAATGAGCGCGCTCCCCTCGGCCGCTCGGCCCGAGGACGTGCTCGCTCGAGCCGTCGGGGACGCGGTCCAGGTCCTGGATAAGCAACTTCGCCGGGCAGGCGCAGCGGACGTACCGAACGCGCCGGGGCTCTACGCAATCTGGGCGGACGGGGCCGTGACCGAGCAGCTCGGCATCGGCTCGCAAGGCCGCGCAGCGCCGATCTACATCGGCAAGGCAGAACGGAGCCTGCGCGACCGTGACCTCCGCGCCCACTTCGGCGTCGACGGCGCGAAGGTGCGGTCCGGCTCGTCGACGCTCCGCCGCTCGTTGTCGGCGCTCCTCGCCGATGAACTCGAGCTGCGGCCCGTCCCGAGGGGCAAGACTGCGAGTGACGCGTCGAAGGGCTTCTCGCTGCATCCGGAGGACGAGGGACGCCTGTCCACGTGGATGCAGGACCGGCTCGAACTCGCGACCTGGGCGCTCCCTGTGGGGCTGGGCATACGCCTCGGGAACGTCGAATCGCGGGTCATCCGACACTGGGATCCTCCGCTCAACATCGTGCACGCACCGACTTCTCGGACGGCGCTGCGTGCGGCGCGGGCGGCATTGCGCTCCAGAGCACACGACACGATCCCCTGAAGGCGGTCGGGGTGTTCGGCGCCAGTCGAGGCTGATCTCCGCGGCTGGTCGGGACCGAACGATCCGGACTATCGCCGCGTTCAACCCAATGGTCGATCGTCGGCGGGACCGTCGATGCGCTCGTAGGCGGCCGCGACCTGGGCGGTCACGTCGACCCCAGCCCCCTGCACCTGCCGTACGAGGATCGCGTACGAGTTCGTGTGCTCCACACGCCGTCCGAGTGCTTCCGTCTCCGCCCGGCCGACCTGGCGTGCCCACGCGAGGTCGTAGGTCGACGCGTCGAACACCAGGAACAGCGCCGCGTCGAAGTCCCACGACCGGAACGCGGAGAACGTCTGCGACCGCTTGTCGTCCGGCCGCACAAGTCGTGCCTTCACCTGTAGCCGCAACCCGTCGGCGGTCTTGAGGTCGAAGCTCTTCTCCGAGTTCGGAGCGAGCTCGCCGCCGTAGGCGCGAAGAGCCAGACTCTCCGCGAGGTCACCGAGCGGTGAGTTCCGTGTCCGGATCAACCCGCGCCGCAACAGTTCGTCGATGACCGCCACCGAGGAGGCGAGGAGCTGCCGCACCGTCAGTGCGGCCGGGTCGAATGGTGGTCGGTGCGCAGACATGCTGCGAGCCTACGAACTGACCAGGCTCGGACGGGAGGCACGCTGCGCCCTGGTACCGCGCCTCCCGTCCGTCGCTGATCACCGCACCGCGGCCGTAGCCCACAGATGCCGCGCTCTTCCCGCAACCCGGGCTCCGACCGGCCGGCACAGCACGACGGCGATCAGAGCGATGCAGACGAACTCGATGACGACGTGCAGCAGGAGCGGGATGGGGTACCAGTTCCCCGTGAGCCAGAGCACGCCGCCGACGACGAGCCCGATGCCGAGCACTCGCCACGATGCACGTCTGATCGTTCGCGCTGCGATGACACCGACCACGATCACCAGGAGCGGTACGGCAAGCGCCAGCGCCGTGACCGCCCAGGCGACGATTCCCTCGGAGGCGCCCACGAGGCCCCGGCCGGCCACACGGACGACGAGGTGCAGGAGCAGCACAACCGTGCTCAGTTGCACCTCACGACTGCCGCGACGCAGCGTGAGCAGGCCGATGCTCAACAGCACGGCACTCACGAGTGCGACGACGAGTGGGACCGATCCGACGAAGAGGCCACCGACCGTCAGCCTGCACAGGTCCTCGGCGGCGAGCACCGCGACCCCGATGCTGCCCGCGGCAAGCGCGAGCCGTGACCCGGTTTCCCTGGTCATCAGCGCTCCTCAACACTCGTCGGGGAGTGCGAGAGCCTCCGAGCCGCGTCGGCGCAGAGGTGTTTCACCTGCGGTCCGAACCGGGAGAGCATCGAGGGCCATCGGTCCTCGTCGCGCTCTGCTCGTACCTTGGCGATCTCGTCCTCGGGAACGACCGACCGGATCTCGCCAGCAACCGAGGGAAACAGCTGCTCGTAGTACTGCGCATCAGCCTTCTCGGTCTTCTCGCGTCGGATCCGCCGCGACATCTCGTCGACGGCGAAGCGCGCGCAGGTGGTGAGGTACTCCTCACGCTGCGTGGGTTCAGCGCCGTGACGATCAAGGAATGCGATCTCGGGGTCGTCCGCAGGGGCCGAGATCTTGGAGACCACTTCCTCGGGCCCGACGATGATCCAGTGATCTCCTCGTCTGCCGGCCCGCCCGGAGCCGAGAGTGTCGGACCACTCGTCGACCAGTTGGTCAACGGCCTCGCTGTGCGAGTAGACGCGGATCGAGGTCGTCGATGTGCCTGCGACGCAGTCGTAGCCACGCATCGTGTCCCAGGAGACCAGGTCGTCCCGGTACACGTCCCGGTCGTTGCACGGCACCTGGTCGACCAGGGCCCGAACAACGTCGTCGAGCCATGAGACCGGTTCGACTCTCCCCACCGGCGTCGCACTCGCAGTGGGAGTCGGCGATCCCGTCGCTGGCGACGCACAGGCCGCTGTGGACAGGACCGCGAGCGCGGGAAGGATCAGAACCACGCTGATCCGACCGGTTCCACTCCTCCTCATCCCCACTGCACACCGGCGACACCCGACGCAGTCATCCCCTTGATCTGCTTCGTCGCGGAGACGTTGCCCCAGTGGACGCTGACGCCGCGACGGCCGGTCCCACACCCGGCTTGGGTCCAGGTGGTCTGAGCCCGCGAGTTGAAGCCCTTCGCCCACACGCACACTCCGACCTGCCCTCGGTCGCGGTACCAGCTGTAGGTCAGCGTGGTGTTCTTGCTGGCGCCGATGATGCCGCATCCCGGCACGGACAGCTGCATCGTCGGGATCGCGGCGAAGGCACGATCGTGGCACGGGTTTCCGCGGCTGATCGGGTTGCCGTCCTCGTCCACCCGCACCGCGTCAGCGGGGTTGAACGCCGGGTCGACGATCGTGCTCTGGCCGGTGGCCTCGGTCGGCGTCGCTGCCGAGGCGGGCTGCGACACCACCAGTGGTGCGGCCAGCAGGACCGGGAGGGACAGCGCGGTGACGGAGCGACGGAGGATGTGCATCGTGTTCTTTCCTTCTCTCGAGGTCAGGATGACCGGACCCGAGAAAAGTAGCAGTGGTACACAGAATGCGAACGAGTAATATACCAACTGTCTGCGATCGCAACGCAGCCCCGATCGGATCGAGTGAAAGCGGTCAGACCGCCCCCGCCACCGCCAACTGCCCCCGCACCATCACCGCATCCGCCGCCGGCGGCCTCCCGTACGCCTCCCGGTAGTCCCGCGAGAAGTGCGACGCACTCCGGAACCCCACCGCCGCCGCAGCCCGCGCCGCCGTGTCCCCGTGCACCACCATCCGCCGCCGCGCCTCCCCCAATCGCGTCCGCTTGAGGTACTGCGCCGGCGTCATCCCCGTCGCCTCCTTGAACCGGGCGAACAACGTCGACTCGCTCACCCGCAGTTCCCGTGCGAGCCGTTCCATCGACCACCCCTCGGCCATCCGTCCGGTGAGCAGCGCCGTGGCTCCGGCGACCACCGAGGGCCCGGTCCCGTCGAGCGCCGCCGTGATCCGCGGCGCCTGCTCGGTCTGCAGCAACCGCAGCACGATCCCCCGAGAGACCAGCGGGAAGAGCACGGGGACGTCCTCCGGGGCGTCGAGCAGCCCGATCAGCCGGGCGAACGCGTCCGCGAGCGGCTCCGTCCAACTCCCCAGCCGAGGCAACGACGACACCGCACCGGACGGCGACGAACCCGGAGCAACCGCAGCCGCAACCGCCGCGGCAGCCGGCACCGACATCGACGCGACGACCTCCCCGACCACCACCGGGTCCAGTCGCCAGACCACCGCGACGAACCCGTCCTCCCCCGCTGCGTCCACGACCCCGGCGACGACCGGCAGGTCCACCGGCGTGATGATGAACCGCTCGCGGCCCCACACCTGGTCGTCGTCCCCGACGATCGAGCGCTTCCGCCCCCGCAGCACGACCGACAACCACGGCTCGTAGCGTCGGTCGAACAGCCCGGTCGGCTCGTGCACCTTCGACACGGTCAACCCGAGGGTCTCCGCGTGGTGCGCCGTTCCCGCTCGGGCGACGGCGTCCTGCCGGTCCTTCCCGGGGACCGCCGCATGCGCGGACGCGGTCGCCGCCGCACGGTCGAGGTGCTGCGCGATCCGGTCGTCCACATCGTCACGCTACCCACGGGACGGAGACCGCGACAGCGCTCCGAGGTCCTGCTGCGGGATCCGGCAACGTCCTCGTGGATCCGGGCAAGCCGCGGCAACCGAAGACGCCGGACCATCGAGGCATGACCACCACACCGAACGACCAGACCCCATCCCGGACCGCCCTCGTCACCGGCGCCTCGAGCGGCATCGGCGAGGCCATCGCCCGCGAACTCGCCGCCGCCGGCCTGACCGTCGCCGTCCACGGCCGAGACGAGCAGCGCACCCGCGCCGTCGCCGAGGACATCGAGCACCAGGGCGGGCGCGCCGTCGCCCTCACCGCCGACCTGTCGCAGGGCCCCGACGTCGTGCGCGCACTCGCCGCCGAGGCCCGGGACCAGCTCGGCGGCCACATCGACGTCCTCGTGAACAACGCCGGCGTCTACCCGGGAGGGCCCACCGAGTCCCTCGACGACGACACCGTCGACGCCCTGCTCGCCACGAACATCCGCGCACCCCACGTCCTCGTCGCGGCCCTCGCCCCAGGCATGGCGGAGCGCGGCGGCGGCCACATCGTCAACATCGGCTCGTGGATGGCCCGTGTCGGCGTCCCCTTCATGGCCCTCTACCCCGCCACGAAGGCCGCCGTCGAACAGCTCACCCGCGCCTGGGCCGCCGAGTACGGCCACCGCGGCATCCGCGTCGTCACCGTCGCCCCGGGAGCGACGGCGACCCCGGGCAACGCCGACTCGGCCGACGTCCTCGCCGCGATGACGCAGGGCACCCCTGCAGGCGTCCCGGTGCAGCCGGTCGACATCGCCCGCGCCGAGCGCTGGGTGGTCTCAGACCAGGCCGCGTTCGTCACCGGCGGCACCATCGACGTCGACGGCGGGATCGCGTCGACGCGGATGAGCTGACCGCAGCCGAGCGGCTGACGGAACCACGTGACGGACGGGAGGCGCGGTGCCAGCTGGCACCGCGCCTCCCGTCCGTCACCGCTCAGGTCGCCGCGCGATCGCCACCGTCGGTCTGAAGGGGTACGAGCCACGGCTCGATCCGGACGAGCTGCTCCCAACCCGCCCCGAACACGGCGTCGATCTCCTCGACCGGCAGCGGGAACAGCGTGCCGACGAACGCCTCCCACCCGTGCGCGTCGAGCTCGCCCGCTCGCACCTCGTAGGGCTGCCACCCCTCGGGCACGAGCTCGAGGAGATCCGTCGCGTCGTCTCGCCGATCGGCCACGACCGCCTTGCCCGACACGGAGGTCTGGGCCGCCTGCAGGAAACGCACGACCCGCCCGATCGACCCACTGTCGGGAACAGGATGCACGAGCTCGATCTCAGCGGAGGCCCTGCCGCGGCGGACCAGCGGCGGACCTGCCGTCGCGTCGTCAATGATCGCGAACCACGTCTGCGGCGGAGCATCGGCATCTCGTCGCGCGACGCCCCCGGTCGGTTCAGCGACGAGGACGCCCTCTCGAGGGACGACGAACACCTCTCCCACGTACCGACTCATCAGACCCATTGTTGCCGGTGGGTGCACGGCCACCAAGGGCCGCACGAGGTATTGATGTTTCAACCCCGAGTCAGTACAACTGAGACAGATGCCGCGGCCGACGACCACGGCTCGACGACCGACCACCAGGAGACCCACATGCAGCCCCTGCGCCTCACCTTCGTCGTCGTCGGATCAATGGTGGGCAGTGTCGTGACACTCGCCACTGCGATGATCGTGACGACGGCCCTCGCTGCGATCGGCGGCGCGACCACCACAGTCCCCGGTCTCATCGACGCCACGCCCGGCGACGGACCTACGCTCGCGACGGCGTCGACGGGCGATGCCACCACGGTCTGGTTCATCGCCGTCACGCTCGCGTTCGTCACGGCCGACCTGCTCGTGATCCGGCGGCGTCGAAGCAGGACAAGTCGCGAGGCTGCAACAAAGGCACGAAGTCACTCCTGAGCACGGCGGAGGCCACAACTCGATGAACGCTCTCCAGAGACACGGAGCGACGGCACTCGTCGTCGCCGCTGCGCTTCTCACGGGCGGCTGCGCGGGCCAGCCAGGAACTCCACAGACCACACCGACAATCACTCGATCGGAATCGCGCATGACCCCGGACGAAGTTCGCAGCGAGAGCCTGACGATCGTCGAGAAGCTCCGCGCACTGGATGAAGCGGCCCTACCGGAGCTGCGGCAGCCGACCGCGACCGAGTGCGGACCACGCTCCGACGAAGGAGTGCAGTTCAGCTGGTCGGTCGAAGGCAAGTCACCCTCCGACCCGCAGGCCTACATCGACCGCGCCGAGGCCGTGCTCAAGGAGAACGGCTACTCCACGCACCGGACCACGACCTCGCTGAACGACGGCCGACCCCTGCACTACCTCGGCGCCGACGGCGACGGACGCCCGAAGATCGGGTTGGGCTCCAGCGCCCTGAACACCGTCCTCCAGCTCTCGTCGGACTGCGCCGACGGCAATGCCAGCGACTTCGGGTGAGCCCTGCACCGGCGCACTCGTCCTGACGGGCGACCCACGCTCAGCCGTGGCGGACGAACCTCGGCCCCTCGTACCCGTCCCGCGACACGTGCGCCGTGAATTCGGCAAGCGACCGCACCCAGTGCCCCTGCTCCCCGTACAGCGCCTGGTACACGACGACCGGCTCCTCGGTCTCGACGTCCCTCGCCACGAGGACCACCTCGTACTCCCCGCCCTTGAAGTGCCGGTACCGCCCAGGCATCACGTCGCTGCTCACCCGCACGATCGTAGGGCTCCTCGCGGGCGCCGCCAGCCGTCGAGGGGTGACCACCCGTCGGACGGGAGGCACACAGCAGTCCGCCACCGCGCCTCCCGTCCGCCACCCGGTCACGTCCGATCCGACAGACCAGCACCGCCGGTCCTGCTTGACTGGACACACCAGGGGGAACAACGGCGGGCGCTGCGCGCCGCAGCTCAACCGCACGAGGGGGAACGACATGACCACGCTCAGCACCCGCGAGCGAGACCGGCGCGGCGGACGCATCGTGCTCGCCGTCCTCGCGCTCATCGCCGCGGCCGTCTCGGTCTGGTTGCACTTCCACACCGGCACGATCCGGCCGTCTGCGTTCTGGGTGCCGACGCTCGTCGGGCTGGCGTACGGAAGTGTCGTGTGGCCGATCGGTCAGCGTCGCGGCTCCGGGTGGTGGCCCAACCTGGTGTGGGTCGGATTCCTCGGCGTCTTCTTCGTCCTGCTCGCGAGCAAGACGTTCTCCGCGCCGGCATGGTTCCTCGCCGTCCTCGTCGGGGCGCTGCTCACCGAGGCCGTCCACCCAGCGAAGCGTGCCGCACCGTCCGCGGTCGCGAAGCTCCCCCTCGACCAGGTCCGCCCCTGGTCCGGCTCCGGCGTCACCGCGGCGGTGACCGAGCGCCCCTTCGGGCAGCCGCGCGCGAGGCCAGCCGTCCTCGTGACCACACAGGACGGGAGCACCGTCTTCCTCGTGATGGACCTCGCAGCGTTCTTCGACGGCGAGACCGGCATCGCGGAGTCCGCGAACGGGGAACAGCTGACGTTCCTCTCGCGCAAGGGTGTGGCGCCGAGGTCGTCCGTGCTCGACGATGCGACGCCGGGGCTGGCAGACGGGACGCTGTTCCTCTTCACCGGCCGACAGGACGCCCGGCCGTCCGCCGTGTTCAGCAACGAGGACGCGCTCGCCTTCGAGCAGTGGGTCCGGACGATCCCGGAGGACTGAGGGGGCGAGCGGAGGACCCGTTCGGTACGGTGGCCCTCGGAGGGGGAACGATGAGCGACAGCATCAACACGTGGGGTGGCACGGAGGCGAAGGCGGACGGCGAGCCGCTGTTCGTCGTCCAGCGGCCGAGGTTCCCCCAGCAGATCCTCATCGTGCTCGGCGGAGCCGCAGTCGTCTTCGGGCTGCTCGGAACCGTGATCGAGCAGTTGGTCGTCTCGGGCGCGGACAGCACCGCGTTCGTGCTGATCGGCCTGGTGGGTGCCTTGTTCCTCCTGATCGGTCTCGCACTGGCAGCCGGACGCGTGACCGTGTTCGACCGGCACTACCTCGTGAAGTCCGGCTTCGGGAAGGCCCGTCGTCGCGAGGTCGACGACATCCACGTGCTCCGGTACGGGACGCAGTCGGCCGGCGGTGGGCCGACCTTCATCAGCCTGACCGCGTGGAACGACCGCAAGAAGAAGCAGTTCACGGTCTTCACGAACTTCCGCGGGTACGACGAGTTCACGGCGTGGTTGGCGGAGCGGCGACCCGAGCAGTGGACGGAGTGCGAGCGGCTCGGGCTACCGGAGTGAGCAGCGGCTTCGGTCGTTCCTGCACAGCCGGCAAGCGGCGCACCTCCCCCACATCGTCGTCGTCCGCGACCGCGATCACGCCTCGGCACGACAGGCTCGAGTGGTGGAGCAGTGGGAAGCCGACGACGCACGCCGTCGCCACATGGCCCGCTTCGGCCGGCGTGACACGGCACCCGAGCTCGCACTGCGCCGGGAGCTGCACCGCCGCGGCCGTCGGTTCTTCGTCGACCGGCAGGTGAGCCGCCGGTGCCGTGTCCGCCCGGACCTCGTGTTCCCACGCGCCCGGATCGCGGTCTTCGTCGACGGCTGCTTCTGGCACCACTGCGAGGAGCACGTGCAACTCCCGAAGGCCAACGCCGAGCTGTGGCGACGGAAGCTGCTGGCGAACCGGCAGCGCGACGCCCGGAACCAGGCCATCCTGACGGCTGAGGGCTGGCGGGTCCTCCGCTCGTGGGAGCACGACGATCCCGCAGCAGTCGCAGATCGCGTCGAGGACGAGCTCGACCGCTGGGCCGCCGTCGTCGGCCGACCGCAAGGGCGGAGACGACCGTGAGCGAAGGACGAATCGACGGACGGGAGGCGCGGGGCCCCCTGGCACCCCGCCGCCCGTACGGAAACCGGTCGCGACCGCGACCCGCACTCACCAGGTGAGCACGAACCGCCCCCGCGTCCCGCCGGCCTCCAGCCGCTCGTGCGCCTCCGCAGCGCGCGACGCGGGCAGCACCTCGGCGACCCGCGGCACGAGCACCCCGTCCTCCACCGCCTGCCGCAGCTCCTCGAGCAGGTCGAACGACGTGTACTCGGAGAACACCATGATCCGCTCGAACCGGATCCCGCGAACACCGTTGCCCTCCCAGCCCCGCACGTCCGCGAAGAACCCGCCGTCGCGCACCGCGTCGACGACCTCGTCCCGCTGCACCGCGGCATCGGCGAGCGCGTCGACGCCGTCCGGCACGATGCCGCGCACGGCTGCGGCGAAACCGTCCCCGCGGCGCACCATGTGGTCCGGCCCGAGGGACCGCACGAGGTCCTCGTCCTTCGGCGCTGCGTCGGCGATGACCGTGATGCCCCGCTGCTTCGCGAGCTGCACGACGTAGTTGCCGAGCAGCCCCGCGGATCCGGTCACGGCGAGTGTGTCGCCCTGCGAGAGCTCCGCGCGGGCGAGGATCTGCAACGCGGTCAGGCCGTTCATCGGGACGGTCGCGGCTTCCTCGATCGACAGCCCCGCCGGGATCCGTGTGAAGGACCCGACCGGCGCGACGAGGTGCTCCACGTAGGCGCCGCCGTGCTCGGAGAGCGGCAGGGCCATCGCCATCACCTGGTCCCCGACCTGCCAGCCCTCGACGTCGTCGCCGACCTCGTCGATGACGCCGGCGGCGTCCATGCCCGGCACGTACGGCGGCGAGGCCTCGGACGAGTCACGCTGCCCTGCGCGCACGCCGGTGTCCGTGGGGTTCACGGCGAACGCCTGCACCCTGATGCGGACGGTGCCGGAGCCGGCGTGGGGCTCCGGGACCTCGTGGACGGCGAGGGCTTCGGGCCCTCCGAACGTTTCGACTCCGACGACCTTCATGTCCCCCGGTCTACCCGCCCCCGGGTCCGTGGACTCAGCGGACGTTGCAGGAGCGAACAACCGCTCGGGTACCGTCAGCCGCCCGTGTCGACCAGGCAGGGCGATCCGAGTTCGACGCGGTCAGCGCTGTACAGGTCGACGGAGACCCCCTGGTCACGGTCGAGCATCACGACGCCCCCGCCCACGAACCGGGTGCCGACCGCGAAGTCCTCGGCCTGCAGGAACCGGACCGCCGGTGCGATGGCAGCCTTCGTCTGCTCGGGCGTCCCAGCCGAGTCGTCGGCGCCGGGACCACGCCAGGAGTAGTGGACCAGGACGCCGTCGTCGGAGTTGTCGAGCCGACACGGCCGGACGTCGACGCTGACCTGGTCGTCGGTCGGTGCCTCCTGTCCGAGCGCGTCGACGACCCGTCCTCCCAGCGCGACGAGTCCGGCCCCCGCCTGCTCGGGCGTCCGGCTGGTCTCGAGTGCGGTCGGCGGTGCTGCCCGTCGCGCTGCGTCAGCCTGCGCCTCGCCCACGGACAGCAGCGCGAAGGGCACCATCGTCAGCATCGCGACCGCGCCGAGCGCCCCGCAGACGGCGATGCCGGCAGCGGCCCCGGTCCGCCCTCGCTTCGCGGCGATCACCAGGGAGACGATCGCGGTCGCCGGGACGAGCACCGCGATGAGTCCACCGGTGACGAACGCCGCGGCGAGGCCCTGCACGGTGGCCCGCTGCTCGACCGTCGGCGCCGCCGTCGTCGCGATCGCGTACACGATGACGAGGCTCCCGACCACGAACGCCAGGATGCTCCCCGCGATCCACGCACCGCTCGGCGCCCGTCGCGACGGGGTGGTCCGAGCGCCCGGTCCCGGCTGGCTCCTCGGTGCCGGCCGGCTGTCCCGCGTCGTTCATCCGTCCCCCTCGCTCGTCGAGCGCCCCGCCTCCACGCTACCGAGGGATCGGCGCTCCGGCCGCGCTCCCAGACTGCACCGCCAAGCTCGAGCACAGGGGGGTCCACATGCACGAACACCGCCGCCACTGGCCGTGGCCCGTCGTCCTGCTCGCCGGCGCGCTGATCGGCGCCGCCGAACCGTTCGGCATCATCGGTGAGGCCTGGATCGCCGACCCGACCGTCGACGAGCCGATCGTGACCCCGACCGACTGGTGGCCGCCGGACTCGTCGTTCCTCGGCCTGCTCGCCGTGCTCGGTGTCCCCCTCGGAGCAGTCCTCGGCGTCCTGGTCGCGGCGACGCTGTTCGCGCTCGCCCGGGTCGTCGACGATGCGCTCGGTGTCCTGCCCGCGGCCGTGGTCTGCGGTGTGCTCGCGGCGGGTGTGGCCGGGTTCCTGGGCCTGCCCCTCGCCGCCGTGGTGCAGCCACCACCGGTGACGATGCCCCTCGTCCTCACCGCCGCAGGTCTCGCCGGCTTCCTCCTGACCGCGGGGGCGCTGGGGACCCTCCGCCGACCCGTCGCGAACGACTGACACCCCGAGCCGATCGCCACCGCTCAGTTCCACGTCCGCATCGCCACGACCACCGCGACCGGCAACGACACCGCGAGCACGATCCCCACGACGATCGCCAGTGCCCGCGCCACCCGGATCCCCTGCTGCCCGACCCAGATCAGCAGCAGGATCGCCGCCAGGTAGAGCGGCGGCACGAACAGCAGCGGCACGAAGCCGAGCCCGGTCCACTCGACGAGAGCGCCCGCGAGCAGCTCGTACACGGTGCACCCGGCGGCCACCACGAGTGCGACCCACACGCTGACCGGTGCCCGACGTCCCGGCGCCGCGGCCGTCACGCGCTCACGCATCGTCGTCGTACCCGTCGCCGGGCCCTCCGGCCAGGCAGGTCGTCTCGATCATCACGTCACCCGAGGTCCGGGTCACGCCCGCGTTCCCCTCCGCGAGCCAGTCGTCACCGACCGCCCTGATGTCCCACCCGAGCGGATCGGCGTCACGGAGCCCGGCGTCGAGGAAGACCTCGCGGACCGGAGCCAGACGCGCTTCGGCCTGGTCCTGGGGCAGGAGGTCGGCCTTGCGATCCGCCTCGGTCTGCGGCTCGTCGTCCGCGTCGGCATCGGCGGGGAAGGACCACCGCCACGTGTACTCCGTGCCCCGCTCGAGGTTCGACAGCGAGCAGCCGCGTGGGAACTGCACGACGTCACCGGTCTCCGGGTCACCGCCCATCGCCCGCACTGCGCGCTCCCCCACGGCCGCGAGGTCCCGCTCGGCCTGCGCCGGCGTCCGACTCGTCTCGGTCGCGGTCGGCGGCTGCGCCCGCTGCTCCTCCTCCGCCGCCCAGCTCTGCGCGACCCGCGTCGTCGGGTACCCGAGCGTCACGGCCGCGAGGACCACGAACACCGCACACCCGATCGGCCCGACCAGCGTCACCGACCGGTCGCGCCGACGCTGCACCAGCAGCAGGACCAGTCCGGTCAGCGGCACACCGGCGCACACGACCGTGACGACGATGCTCCCCCCGGTCTGCCCCGAGAGCGTGTGGGTGGAGTTCCCCGCGCCGTTGTACCCGGCGAGCGCGACGAGCAGCCACGCGATCCACCCCGCGGGCAGCAGCAGCCCGCTCGCCACGATCCACCAGATGCCGTTCCGCCGCCTCGGCGGCGACCACGCGACGTCGTCGACCATCGATCCCCCGTTCCCCACGACCACACCGTACCGACCGGCCGGGAGGCACGTGACCAGCCCGCCCCGCGTCTCCCGTCCGCACGCACCGGCCGGGAGGCCCGCTACCGGCCCGCCCCGTGCCTCCCGTCCGTCTCCCGGTCGCCTGCCGAACAGCACCCGCCGGGTGCGGACGAGCGGTCCGGAACGGCGCCCGGCCGATCCGCCTACGCTCGAACGAATGCCCGCCCCGCACCACCCTGCCGACCAGCCGTCGTCGTCCGACGGGTTCATCCGCGTCCGCGGCGCCCGTGAACACAACCTGCAGGACGTCGACGTCGACATCCCCCGCGACCGGATCGTCGCCTTCACCGGTGTCTCCGGCTCGGGCAAGTCGAGCCTGGCGTTCGGCACGGTCTTCGCCGAGGCACAGCGTCGCTTCCTCGAGTCCGTCGCGCCGTACGCCCGACGACTCATCGCGCAGGGCTCGACACCGCACGTCGACGAGATCACGGGTCTGCCCCCGGCGGTCGCCCTGCAGCAGCGCCGCGGCGCCCCGAGCACCCGCTCGACCGTCGGCACCCTGACGACGCTGAGCAACTCGGTCCGCATGCTCTACTCGCGCGCCGGCACCTACCCCGAGGGCGCCGAGCAGCTGTACTCCGACTCGTTCTCGCCGAACACCGTCGCCGGGGCGTGCCCGCGCTGTCACGGCCTCGGTACCGCGCACGAGGTGACGGAGGCCTCGGCGGTGCACGACCCGTCGCTGTCCATCCGCGAGGGCGCGATCACCGCCTGGCCCGGTGCGTGGCAGGGCAAGAACCTCCGCGACGTGACGGCGGTGCTCGGCTACGACATCGAGCGTCCGTGGCGGGAGCTCCCGCAGGAGGACCGCGACTGGCTGCTCTTCACCGAGGAGCAGCCCGTCGTCGAGGTCCACCCGAAGCGCGACCGGGTGGCGAAGCCGTACAAGGGACGGTTCTGGAGCGCCCGGCAGTACACGCTGCACACCCTCGCCGACTCCCAGAGCGAGACGCAGCGGAACAAGGCCCTGCGCTTCGTCGAGTCCGGACCGTGCCAGCTCTGCCACGGCTCCGGGCTGACCCGGGCAGCCCTCGCGGTGACGTTCGGCGGCCTGTCGATCGCCGCGTTCAACGCACTGCCGCTCGCACAGGTGGCCGAGGTCCTGCGCCCCGCAGCCGAGCTGAAGGACCCGTCGCCCGCGCAGAGCCGTGTGACGTCCGGGGAGCGGTCCGAGGTCGCGAAGTCGATCGCCACGGACCTGCTCGGTCGGGTCGAGGTGCTCGTCGGACTCGGCCTCGGGTACCTCGGGCTCGACCGGGCGACGCCGACGCTCTCCCCCGGTGAGACGCAGCGCCTGCGGATCGCGACGCAGCTCCGGTCGGGGCTGTTCGGCGTGGTCTACGTGCTGGACGAACCGAGCGCGGGGCTGCACCCGGCGGACGCGGAGTCCCTCGTGCAGGTCCTCGACGACCTCCGCGCCAGCGGCAACAGCGTCTTCGTGGTGGAGCACGACATGGACATCGTCCGGCGTGCAGACTGGATCGTGGACGTCGGCCCCGGGGCCGGTCCGGGCGGCGGGCGGGTGCTGTACAGCGGCCCGCCGGCGGGCCTGGCCGACGTCCCCGAGAGCGTCACCCGGCGCTACCTGCAGCCCCGGACCTCGCCCGTCGAGCACGAGCTGCGCGAACCCGTGGGCACGCTCGAGCTCCGTGACCTCACCCTGCACAACCTGCGCGGCCAGGACGGGAAGGGGCTCGACGTCGACCTGCCCCTCGGGGTGTTGACCGCGGTGACCGGGGTCTCCGGCTCGGGCAAGTCCTCGCTCGTCGGTGGCGTGCTGCCGTCGGTCGCCACGCAGCACCCGCTCGTGTCACGGGTCGTCGAGGTCGACCAGAAGCCGATCGGCCGCACACCCCGCTCGAACCTCGCGACCTACACGGGCATGTTCGATGCCGTCCGGCAGGCCTTCGCCGCGACCGAGGACGCCCGGGAACGTGGCTGGACCGCCGGGAGGTTCTCGTTCAACGTCGAGGGCGGCCGCTGCGAGGTCTGCCAGGGCGAGGGCTCGGTCTCCGTCGAGCTCCTGTTCCTTCCGGGCAGCTGGGCGCCGTGCCCGGAGTGCCACGGTGCCCGGTACAACGCCGAGACGCTCGAGGTCCGCCGGGCCGGCTCGACCGTCGCGGACGTCCTCGGCATGACCGTCGACGAGGCATCGGACGCCCTCGCCGACCTGCCCGCCGCCGCCCGCGCGCTGGATGCCCTGCGCAGCGTCGGCCTCGGCTACCTCCGACTCGGGCAGCCCGCGCCGGAGCTGTCCGGCGGCGAGGCCCAGCGCATCAAGCTCGCCACCGAACTCCAACGCGCACGGACCGGTCACACGCTCTACCTGCTCGACGAGCCGACCACGGGCCTGCACCCGGCGGACGTCGAACTCCTCACCGCGCAGCTCCAGCGGCTCACCGACGCAGGGAACACCGTCGTCGTGGTCGAGCACGTGATGACGGTCGTCGCGCAGGCGGACCACGTCGTCGACATGGGTCCGGCCGGTGGTGACGAGGGCGGCCAGGTCGTGGCATCCGGGACACCGCGCGAGGTCGCGGCGTCCGCCACGAGCCGCACGGCGCCGTACCTGCGGGCAGCGCTCGGGAGCTGACGAACGGGGGCGCCCCGCCGGGAGACGATCCACGGAACGGCAGATGACGATCCTGGTTCACGGAACCCGGCGCTGAACGCGGCATCCTCCGATCGGAGGATGCACCTCCGCCCGCCCCTCCGATCCGCCGGAGCCCACGCACCCGTCAGGCTGGACGCATGTCCACCACACCGGCCGTCACGGTCGAGCACCTCACGAAGCAGTACCCCGGCGGCAAGACCGCCGTCGACGACGTCTCCTTCACGATCGCCCCCGGCGAGACCTTCGCCCTGCTCGGCCCGAACGGTGCCGGCAAGTCCACCACGGTCGAGATCCTCGAGGGCTTCCGATCCCGCACCGGCGGCGAGGTCCGGGTCCTCGGGCACGACCCCGCGCACGCCAGTCGCAGCCACAACGCCCGCGTCGGCATCGTCCTGCAGACCAGCGGCGAGTCCCCGAACGTCACCGTCGCCGAGGAGCTGCAGCACTTCCGTCACATGTACCCGCGCAGCCGCCCTGTGGACGAACTCCTCGCCGCCACCGGACTCGAGGCCCAGCGCAACACCCGCATCAGCCGCCTCTCCGGAGGGCAGCGCCGCCGCGTCGACGTCGCCCTCGGGATCATCGGCCGACCCGAGGTCCTGTTCCTCGACGAGCCGACCACCGGCTTCGACCCCGAGGCCCGCCGGCAGTTCTGGCAGCTGATCCGGAGCGTCAGCGCCGAGGGCACCACCGTCCTGCTCACCACGCACTACCTCGACGAGGCCGCGCACCTCGCGGACCGCGCGGCCGTGCTCGCCGGCGGACGACTGCTCGACGTCGCACCCATCGACGCGATCGGTGGACAGGACGCACGCACACCGATCGTCCGGTGGCAGGACGACACCGGCGCGCGGCACGAGCGCCGGACGACCGACCCGACCGCACTGGTCCGGAGCGCCACGACCCCGATGCACGCGCTCGAGGTCGTCCGCCCCTCGCTCGAGGACGTCTACCTCACCATGATCTCGGAGCACGCAGCATGAACCCCGCAGTCAGCATCCGCCTCGGCGCCCACCGCATCGCGTACGAGCTCCGGTCGTACTTCCGCGCACCGGACTCGGTCTTCTTCACCTTCCTCTTCCCGATCGTCATGCTCGCGTTGTTCTCGGTGGCCTTCAGCAGCGCCGACGACATCCAGGCGGGGCCGGGCGTCAGCGTCGACTACGCCACCTACTACCTGCCCGGACTCGTCGCCACCGGCTTCCTGCTCTCCGGCACGCAGGCACTCGGCGTCGACATCGCCGGCGAGCGCAGCGACGGCACGCTCAAGCGCCTGGGCGGCACCCCGCTGCCGGTCGTGAGCTACTTCGTCGGCAAGATCGGCATGGTCCTCGTGACCTCGATCGTGCAGACCGCGCTGCTCCTCGTCGTCGCGGGCGTCGTCTTCGGCGTCGACCTGCCGACCGACGGCGGTGCGTGGGCGCGGTTCGCCGGCATCATGCTCCTGGGTGTCGCGACGGCGAGCGTCCTCGGCATCGCGATCTCGGCGCTCCCCCGCGAGGGCCGCCGCGCCACCGCCACCGTCGTCCCGATCGTCCTGGTCCTGCAGTTCATCTCCGGTGTGTACCTCCCCTTCACCCAGCTGCCCGACTGGCTGCAGACCGTCGCGAGCGTCGTCCCGCTCCGCTGGATGGCATCGGGGATGCGCTCGGTCTTCCTGCCGGACGCGTTCGCGTCCGCCGAGCCGGGAGGCGCGTGGCACCTCGGGCTCGGAGCCCTCGTCCTGGCAGCATGGCTGGTCGTCGGCACCGTCGCCTGCCTCCTGACGTTCCGGTGGAACCGGCGGGACTCCTGATCGTGCCTGTGGAGAACGCCCGCACCGGCCGCACTCGATGGGATGCTGTCGGCATGGACCGGCTCACCAGGCACCGCAACTGGGGACTGCACGTCGCGGTGGCAGTCGCCGTCGCGCTCGTGTCGGTGATCGCAGCCACCGACTGGTCGCCCTGGCCGTCACGCTGGCCGGCCTTCGTCGCCCTCGGGTTGCTCACCCTGGCGTACGTGACGTACGGCTGGCGTGGGTACGACGAGCCCCGCGCCGCAGCAGCCTTCGTGCCGTTGCTCGTGGTCGTCGCCCTCGCGCTGCCCGCGGTCGTGCCGAGCACCGCGTTCATCCAATCCGTCCTGTTCCCCGTGGCGTGGTGCCAGGTCGAGCGCATCCGCACCGCCGTCTGGGTCTCGGTCGCCATCGGCATCGCGTCGGGCGTCGGCCTGCAGATCGCATCCGGCCTGGACGCCCTCGCCGGCACGATCATCATCGAAGCGATCAGCGTCCTCGGCGCTTGCGCGCTCGGGCTCTGGATCTCCCGGATCGCCCGGCTGTCCGACGAGCGCCGCATGCTCATCGAGCAGCTCGAGGCGACGCAGCAGTCCCTCGCCGAGGCGAACCGCGCTGCCGGGGTCACGAGCGAACGGGAACGCCTGGCCCGCGAGATCCACGACACCGTGGCGCAGGACCTCGCCGGTATCGTCATGCTCACCGAGCGGGCACGCGCCGACCTCGCCGCCGACCGGTCCGACCGGCTCGACGAGCGCCTCGCCGTGCTCGAGGAGTCCGCCCGGACCGCGCTCGAGGAGTCGCGGACCCTGGTCGCGGCCGGCGCCGCGGGAGTCGCCAACGACGGCCTGGGGGCTGCGCTGCACCGGCTCGGCGAACGCTTCACCCGCGAGACGGGGATCCCCGTCATGGTCGACGCCCCGGACTGCCCGCTCGACCGCGACGCGCAGGTGGTCCTGCTCCGCGTCGGACAGGAGGCACTGGCGAACGTCCGCGCACACGCTCGGGCCACCTCGGCGCGCGTCGCACTGCACGTGGACGGCCGGTGCGTCGTCCTGCGTGTCGCGGACGACGGCGTCGGCTTCGACGCCGACGCTCCGACCGCCGGGCACGGCCTGCGCGGGCTGCGTGACCGACTCGCCCTGGCGGGCGGGACCTGCGTCGTGACGTCGACACCGGGGACCGGCACCGCGATCGAAGCGTCGGTCCCGGCCGGAGCCGAACCGAGCCTCCCGGCCGCACCGGAGCAGTCCTCCGTCTCCGGAGCGACGCGGTGATCCGGGTCGTGGTGGCGGACGACCACCCGATCGTCCGCGCGGGCATCGTCGCCCTGCTGCAGGACGCCGACGACGTCGAGGTCGTCGGGCAGGCCAGCGATGGTGACGGAGCCGTCGCGACCGTCCTGGCGGAGCGTCCCGACGTCGTGCTGATGGACCTCCGGATGCCCGGATGCACCGGGGACGCGGCAACGGCACGCATCCTCGCGCGTGAGCCGGGCATCCGTGTGCTCATCCTGACCACGTACGAGTCCGACGATCAGATCCTGGCGGCGATCGAGGCCGGCGCCTCGGGCTACCTGCTCAAGGCGGCGCCCGAGTCCGAGATCCTCGCGGGCCTCCGCGCAACCGCCCGGGGCGAGACCGCACTCGCGCCCTCCGCAGCTGCAGCGCTCGTGCGCCGGACCACCGCCAGGGCCCCGGTCGGGCCGGCGCTGAGCCCGCGCGAGCTCGAGGTGCTCCAGCTCGTGGCGCAGGGGAACTCGAACCCCGCCATCGGGCGCACGCTCTTCGTCAGCGAGACCACGGTGAAGACCCACCTCGGGCACGTGTTCGAGAAGCTCGGCGTGAACGACCGCACCCGAGCGGTCACCCGCGCGATGGAGCTCGGACTGCTGCCCTGAGGCGCGGCAGACGCCTGCGCTCAGGCCGGTTCCCGCCGTTCGACCGTCAGGAACCGGACGACGTCCCGCGCGAACGACGCCGGCGAGGACGGCCGCATGGTGACCGTGTCGCCGTCGATCTCCCGGTCGAAGACACCGAGGCCCGGCACCACGATCGACAGCACTGCGAACTGCCGGCGCTCGCCCCACCCGCGGACGGTGTGCCAGTCGCGGACGGGCCAGGCAGCCTGCATCCACCCGACCTCGCTCGGGCACGGACCGCCACGATCGTCCAGGGCGGCGAGCGGGACCGTCGCCGGCTCCTCGTCCTCGATCACCCAGCTCGGATCGACGCCGAACCACGCGAGGAGCTCCCGACTGAGCTGCCTGTGCGGGATCACGCCCATCGCGCTGTGCCCGTCGCCGTCCTCGACGACGAGTGCCGAACCCTTGCTGAGCCATGCGCGCCATCGACTCGTCACGACGTCGCGCGTCCGGGACTCGATGACGAGCAGGTCCTCCGGGCCGTGCGCCGGACGCAGCAGCGCGGCACCTGCGGACGTCAGCGCGCCGAAGCGTCCGGTGAGACCGGCAGCGCGAGCAGCCGTGCCCACCTCCGACCGTCGGACCCGTCCGGGGACGACCCCGCGGTCCTCCACCTGCACGAGGTGCTCGAACAATCCGTCCGGCCCACGGACCGTGAGCAGCGCCGCCGCACGATCACGCCCCTCCGACGCAGCGCTGCCGCTCGTGGAGCCCGCGCCGACGACGCGGTCTGCCGGCGGGATCGCTGCTGATCGCTCAACCGAGGCGGTCGACCATCGCGACCGCAGCACGTCGTCGACGACCTGCACCGCCAGCGGCCACTCGTCGATCGGCCCGAGGGACGTGATGCGCACTGCTGTCGACCCGACACCGCCGTAGCGGACGTCGAGGATCGTTCCCGTGCTCCGCAGGACGGTCAACCGCTCCGGAGCGCCTTCGATGAGCAGCGCCTCGTGGTCCTCCGCTGCCACGGCTGCGACCCCCACAGCAGGGTCGGCACCACGCGCATGGACGTGGCGCAGGGTGATGGTGGACCCGGCACGTGCGAGCTCGACCGCACCCGGCCCTGCGATCGCCGTCCAGTCGTTCGGAACCTCGAACACGAGGTTGCCGACGATCGCCAGACGGTCCCACCGCACGTCCGGCCACGGCAGTGTCGGCTCCCCGCGGATCATCATGATCACCAGTCCCCCACACGATCATCCTGGCCGACACGACTCGAGAAGCCGGCAAACACGCGACAGCATCAGCCTCGATGCGGGTCGGCCCGGTAACGCAGGAAACCCCTGACCGATCACGGTCAGGGGTTTCCTGGTGTTGCTGAAGTTGAGTCCGGCGGCGTCCTACTCTCCCACAAGGTCCCCCTTGCAGTACCATCGGCGCTGAGAGGCTTAGCTTCCGGGTTCGGAATGTGACCGGGCGTTTCCCTCTCGCTATGACCACCGGAACACT